>DATLQY010001119.1:0-14476 GCA_035534975.1 Pirellulales bacterium | reverse complement strand
GAGGCCACCGGTACTCCGTCCGTCACCCCAGTTGGTACGCAGATTCCGGATGAACCGGAAAGAAGACTTGATCATCAACTCGAATATTCCGGTCGTGAAGATCGGCATGGTGACACTGGATCAATTGGTAGTTGCCGAATTCGGCGGCAGCTAGGACAGAAACCGCCCCGACGTTTGCCACCCCGTAATCTGGGTTGCCTTGCGTCGTTACCAGACGGATTTCGAGCGAGCGAGATAGATCCCGCATGTACAAATGGAAGAAGTCCGTCGCAAGGTAGCGGTCGAAATAATGAATCCGCATTTTCGCGGTGCTTATCGCATCGCGGACGTGCATGTAGACCGTGAACGGTGTCCGAGCCTCAAAAAGGCGGGATTCCCACTCGATCGGCACGCGATCAATCGCCTCCAGCGTCACCTCTTGACATTTCCGCAATTTGTCCTTGAGCGACGCTTGCCTTCCTGCAAGATCTCCTCCCTGCCGTGCAAGTACGGGAAGAACTTCAGCCAATTGGTACATCTCGCGAACGATGTCGTTGAGCTCATGTCCGAATCGGTAGCCTCCCACAACCACGAACTGGCCGACGCCGTTGTTATTCCATTGATCCAAATCGGGTCGAAACGTCGCAGCGGCAATCCGGTAATCCGCCGACGTTGGCGGCGTAGATCGTTCAGTCAACTCATAGATGGGCGCGAGCAAACGGCCAAGCTGGAGAACCAGTGTGGAACGCTCTGCAGCTTTGGATTGCTTACCCAAGGGTCGTCTCGTGCCGCACGCCACGGCGTTTGCGCCAACCGTCACACAATGCTATTGGCACAACGGCTGAATTTCCTCTGTACGTGCGTGTAGTCTAGGCAAGAATCCACGGAACCGCTTGGCCAAGGCGATCACCTATGGCTTGTCGGTCGCACTTGGCGCGCCGGCCCGCGCAGCAGGGGCCGTTTGGTGTAGTGCTGGGCCTGGGGATGGACCACGAACAGATCGTCGTGGGCGCCTACAGGTCGAGACCGGCGACGGGCCCAACTGACCGTGAGTCCCCCATGAGAATCTGCTATCCTATCGGAGAGTTTCTTTTGCCCTCGAGCCACGGTTCGCCATATGGCCCGCTCCGATTTGCTGATCGCCTTGGTCAAGGCCGGTAGCTCCGGCGATCAGGCGTTATTTCGCAAGACGGTCGAGGCCCTGATCGCCGAAGAGCGGTCCAAACGGCATGAGGTGTTGGCGTCACGGTTGGCCGATGAACTGGGCCGCAACGGCGCCGGCCTCCACCGCTCCGGGACGCTCACCAACGGCAGCCCGCAAGAGTTGTTCTTCGAGTTGGTCCCCAAACGAGCTTTGGACGATTTGATCTTGCCGGCGGACGTCGCCGCCGCCTGCCGCGAACTGGTCGTCGAACACCAGCGGTCAGAGCTGCTGCGCTCGTACGGGCTGCAGCCGCGGCACCGTATTCTCCTGGCCGGCTCGCCCGGCAATGGGAAGACCTCCTTGGCCGAGGCTCTGGCCAACGCGTTGACGTTCCCGCTCATCGTGGCCCGCTACGAGGGGCTGATCGCCAGCTATCTGGGCGAGACCGCCTCGCGTCTGCGGAGGTTGTTCGACTACGTGCGAACTCGCCAATGCGTGCTGTTCTTCGACGAGTTCGACACCATCGGCAAGGAACGCGGCGACGAGCACGAGACGGGCGAGATCAAGCGGGTGGTCAGCTCGCTTTTGTTGCAGATTGACGACCTCCCCCAGCACGTCGTGGTCGTCACGGCCACGAATCACCCCGAGCTCCTCGACCGCGCCGCGTGGCGTCGGTTTCAGTTGCGCCTGGAACTACCCCCGCCGACCAAGGCCCAGATCGAAGCTTATTTCGAGCGCTTCACCAAGGGACTGGAATTCTCCCGGGGGCTTTCGCCTCGCACGCTGGCCGAGAAGTTGGCCGGCACGAGTTACGCCGAACTCGAGGAGTTCATTGCCGACGTTGCCCGCCAGTACGTACTTTCCCTACCCGAGGCCGACGCGAAGCGGATCGTGAACCAGCGACTCGCCCAATGGCGTAGCCGGTTCAATCCGAAGAAATGACGCCCCGGCGCCCATCGTCCGATGCCCGAACGACCACTGCTGTTCTTTCCCGAGGCTGTTCCTGGAGAACGCCGCAATCGAGGTGGTGGCGGCGGAAACGTTGCTAAACCGACTGCGGCCCAACAGCGACAGCGGCTCGACGCCCGCTTTCAGCAGATCGCGCAGAGCTTCCGTGCGGTTCAGCCGACGGTCCAGGGCTTGGCTCCTGAAGAGGTCATCGTCCTGGAAACGCTGGGCGACAAAGTCGATGGCCTGGCCGACGCGGCGGCACGCATTCCCGGGCTGGAATGGATGGCAGAGTTGGACCTCGACGATCTCGCGCGGATGGGCGACTTCGTCGATCAAGATGACCCGCAACGGTTGCTCCCCTGCCGGCTCTATGCCGTTATGTCGAACCAGCAAGCGATGGACAGATTGATCGCCCTTTGGGATTCGTGGTGTAGCAACCCTTCCAAGCGAGCAGCACGAGGATTCGGACCGTTCAAGGATCTGTTCACGAACCTTCGCGACATCCGACGTTGGGACGTTTCCGACCGCATCGACGCAACGCGTGTGCGGCAATACCTGGAAGAATTGTTGAGCCACGCCACGGGCGACATCCGCTTCGAAGTCGAACTCTGGTGCCGTCAAGAGGCCGCCGCGCGGGAGCGGGCTTACGAGAGCCTTGCCCGGCTTGTCCGTGAAGCCGACGGCCGGTGCGTAAGCCAGTGCTCGGTGCCGTCCATCCTTTACCACGGCGTGCTGGTGGCGATGTCGGCGCCCTTGGTGCGCGAGATGGTCGACCGAATCGTGGGTCAGGACTATACGCAGTTGTTGCGTTGCCAGGAGGTGATGTTCTTTCGCCCGTTCGGCCAAGCCCGCTTCGGCGCCCAGGAGGGCGATGAACCACCGCTGGACATGCGGGCACGCTTCGCCGCCAAGCCCCCGCCCGTCGGCGACCCGCTGGTGGCCCTCCTGGACGGTCTGCCAATGGAGCAACACGCGGCGTTACGTCAACGGCTGGTGATTGACGATCCCGACTCGCACGGTGAGCGTTACCAGGCCGCCGAGCAATTGCATGGAACTGCAATGGCCTCGCTCTTGTTGCACGGCGACTTGCACGAAGAGGGCGAAGCCCTGGCCAGGCCCGTCTATGTCCGTCCGATCTTGGTCCCAGTGCGCGACCTCGCGGGACGTGTGCATGAAACGACGCCCGATGATTCCCTGCTGGTCGATTTACTGCACCGTGCCGTGCGTCGCATCGTGGAGGGCGACGGCGGACAGGCCGCGGTGGCTCCCACAGTTCGTATCGTCAACCTCTCCTTCGGCAACTCTTTTCAGCCCTTCGACCGTGAGCTCAGCCCGTTGGCTCGGTTACTGGACTGGTTCGCCTGGAAGCACAAACTGTTATTCGTCGTCAGCGCCGGCAACCAGTCGGAACCGATTACCTTGGAGGTGACCAGCGCCGCCTGGCAGTTGTTGGACGAGAAGGAGATGATCTCCCAGACGCTCCGAGCCATGCACGCGAGTCAGTTTACGCGGCGACTCTTCTCGCCGGCGGAGTCGGTAAACAGTATCACGGTAGGAGCACTGCACGCCGACGCTTCTCGACCGCCTTCGGGAGACCGGCGAGTCGATTTGCTCCGCAGTGCCAGGCTGCCCAGCCCAATTGCCACCGTCGCTAGTGGCTTCCGCAGAGCGGTCAAGCCGGAGGTCTTGCTTCCGGGCGGGCGTCAATACTATTTGGAACGCCATGCGAACTCCGCCGATCCTGCCAGCTTCGAAGTCGCTGAGGCAGTCGTCCCGCCCGGCCACCTGACGGCGGCGCCGGCCGGCCGGCCGCTGCAACTCGACAACACGATCCACTGTCGGGGCACGAGCAACGCGGCGGCTCTGGCATCCCGCTGTGCGGCCCAGGTTCTTGAGCAGCTAGACGCGAAGCGCGACCAACCAGGGGCAGATCGCTTGACGCACGACGACCTCGGAGTGTTGGCCAAATGCCTACTTGTGCATGGTGCGGATTGGGGCGGCATGGATCGCCAAATCGAGCGCGTATTCGAGGAGCAAGTGCGACAATCCGTCGGCAACGACCCGAAACTCGTTTGGCGCCCAATGGATAGCCTCAAGGCAAGGTTCTTGGGCTACGGCGAGGTCCAGTCCGATCGCGCTTTATTTTGTAACGACGAACGGGTCACGATGGTTGGCTGGGGGCATCTTGCAAGCGATGGCGGCCACCGCTATGACGTGCCCTTGCCGCCGGCACTGTTGGCGTCGCGCGTCCAGCGACGGCTGACGATCACGCTGGCTTGGTTTACGCCCATCAATCTGCGCCACCGAAACTACCGCCAGGCCGACCTTTGGGTTCACCTGCCGGAGTCGGTCCTTGGAACGCACTCGGCCGGGCTCGACGCCAACGCCACCAGCCGCGGCACGGTCCAGCACCGCGTCTTCGAGGGAAATCGAGTGCTTGCGTTCGACGATGGAGGTACACTGCCGGTGCAAGTGAGCTGCCGTGAGGATGCCGGAAAACTGACCGACGCAGTGCCGTACGCGCTAGCCGTTACCCTGGAAGTCGCCGAGCCGCTCGGCGTCAGCATTTACGACGAAATCCGCGACCGGATCAGGCCGCGGGTGCAAATTGACGTGGGGGCCGAGTGATACAATCGCCTGCGATTCACGGCCTGTCGTCCAGCGGTCGTCGCGGTCGATCGAAGCGCGGCCGCGTCAAGCCGAACCTACGACGACAGTCCAATCGGTCAGAGTCGCGAACGACCAGTTCCACCGTATCGAGCAACTGGTCGAGACGGAACGGCTTATAGAGCACCGCCCCTGCCGGCAAACCGGCCTGACGACTTGACGATCGAGTGGCCCGGGTACTTTCGTGGCCTTGCTTGTGGCGAGCCATGCATGTCCAGGTCGATCCGCCGCCGCATGTGCTCGAAGAGGAGATCGGCCTCAAGCTGGCGGACCCGGACGACCACTGGCGCCACCGGCCGGTTTTCTTATTCGTGTCATTCGTGTGATTCGTGGACAAACATAAGCCACGCCGCGGACCACCTGCTGCGACGCGCCTTGGAAGCGGAGGCCGGCGCCGTTCACGGAGCAAGTTGTCCACGAATCACACGAATCACACGAATTGGGGCAGACGCGAGGAAATGAGGTTTTAACAGGCGTATGAATTCACTTTATTGAAAGTGAGGACTAGCGGGAGTGTCTCACCTTGGAGCTGGCTCAAGTGACGCGGTATCTCGGCGCCGGCTGGAAATGGGAGAGGTGTTTCTCATCCGGGGTCGCGTCGTCGCCGTCCAGAGCCTTGTAGTCCGTGTAGCCGCGCGGTCCCGAGCCGTAGAACGTGCTCGGGTCGGGCGCGTTGAGCGGGGCCCCGAGCGCGAAGCGCTTCGGCAGATCCGGGTTCGCGATGAAGAGCTTGCCGAATGCCACCGCGTCGGCCTCGCCGGCCGCTATCGCCTGGTTTGCGGTCTCAAACGAAAAACCTTCGTTTTCAATGTAGGTGCCGCCGAACTTGCGCTTCAGTTCCGGGCCGAGTCGTCCGGCGCCGACCGATTCGCGCGCTGCGATGAACGCGATACCGCGCTCGCCGAGCTGCTCGGCGACGTAGCCGAACGTCGCGGCCGCGTTCGAGTCACCCATCGAGTACACGTCGCCGCGCGGCGCCAGATGCATGCCCACGCGACTGGCGCCCCACACCGAGGCGACCGCGTCCGTAACTTCCAGCATCAGCCGCGCGCGGTTTTCGATCGAGCCGCCGTAGTCGTCGGTGCGCCGATTCGTGCTGTCTTGCAGGAACTGATCCAGCAGATAGCCGTTTGCACCGTGTATCTCGACACCGTCAAAGCCGGCGCGCTGGGCGTTCTCGGCGCCCAGCTTGAACGCCGCGACGACGCCGGGGATCTCTTTTCGTTCCAGGGCCCGAGGCGTGACGAACGGGCGGATCGGCTGCAGCAAGCTGGGATGGCCGGCCGGGGCGATGGCGCTGGGCGCGACGGGCAATGCGCCGGCCAAGTACGATGGATCGGACACCCGGCCCACGTGCCACAATTGCAAAAGGACTCGGCCACCCGCTTCATGCACCGCGCGAGTCACCAACTTCCAGCCTTCGACTTGCTCGCGTGACCAGATGCCCGGGGTGTCCGGGTAGCCGACTCCCATCGGCGTGACACTTGTGGCTTCGGTCAACATCAAGCCGGCACCGGCGCGCTGACGGTAGTATTCGGCCATCATGACGTTCGGCACGCGGCCGGCGCTCGCGCGGGTCCGCGTCAACGGGGCCAGAACCACGCGGTTCGGCAAACGCCACGCGCCCACGACGAGCGGATCAAGTACAGTCGGCATCGCAGTCCCTCGCTTTCCAAAATGGTGCTTGGCGTACCCGTCGGGCGGAGCTTCGCCAATCGAATGCCCCGCGCGGCTCACGCCTCTGCAGGGACATACCGCCGCTCTCGGCCAACCTTACACGCGGACCGACCAGGAACTCATTTGCGTCGAAGGCAGCACGAATCTGGTCCGATGTCACCGCAAGCGGCTCGCCTTGGGCGCTACGAGATGCGAGATAACGATGCTTGAACTGCCCGATCTCGAAAAAAGGTGCGAAAGGCTCGAAAGCGAAGTCGAGCGAATATCGGCTGAAATGTCGCATCGTGGCGAAGCATTTCAGGCGATGATGGTCAACGCCGCCGCCGTCGCGAAAGAGAGGTTTGCGAGGCTGGCGGCCGAATGGAAGGCCTTCGAGACCCCTTCCTCCTCGGCCCTGGACCTGGCGATCCACCCTTGCTACCAGCAGATCATTGGCATGGGGGAGATCGCGATCCCACTCATCTTTGAACAGCTTGAACGAGAACCGGATCATTGGTTCTGGGCGCTGTACTGCATCACGGGTGTCGATCCGGTGCCGGAGGGTGATCGCGGCGACATCGACGCCATGTCCGTCGCCTGGATCGATTGGGCGGGGAAGCATGGCTACAAGATCTTGAAGCCCTTTCGGGCGACCTCTACGGGAGCGTTGTCGCATTCATGAGGCGGACCCGTGGTCACCCGCTTCACGGCAAACCACCCACTTCCTAACCGCGGCCGGCGCAAGCGCGCGTCGGTGGGGCGGACATGAGCCGCTGATCAGTCTGCCGCGTCGTCACCGGTTGAATTCGCGGCGCGGCTCAGGGTTGGGCGCTGTGCCCCTGCCTCCGGCTCGGCATCGCCGCCAACGAGTTTGGTCAGTTCGCCACGGGCGTTGATCAGGCCCTCGCGCACCATCCGCGCAAAATCTTCCTTGGGCGGGAGCCTGCTCGCCTCCAGGGCGGCTGTCTGCTCGGCATCGTCTCCAGCGTCGAGATCGGCGCGGTAAGGCGCGGGGACCTCGACGCCTCGCACCGTGAGCTTCGGAAAGTCCGGCAGCAGTTTGAGCGGTTGACCAACGAAATGATCCTCGAACATTGCACCGCCATTGGTCGGCCAAACCGTTTATTCGCCTTCGATGTTCAGCGGATCCCTTGAGCGGCCACCATCACCCGCCAGGCGACTGGCCACCAGGCTCCAGCGATCAATGCCAACTCGGGCCATTGCATGCCGAGAGTTGCCTGCTTTGCCTGTTTTCTCGGGAGATGCTGGATGTCGTTTTTCCCGCTTGGAGGTTATCGAGCACCTCAGCCAAGCGCTCGGCATCGTCCGTTGCGTGCTCGACTAGCCACGGTCCCTAGCTCGCAATCGGATACGGTTTCGCATCAATGTGTAGAGCTGCGGTTCATCGGCCCGCATTGTGACCGCGATGCCGAAATCCTGTGCCTCCACGTCGTCAGGAGCCCATCGCCGGTCGGCGCGTACCACCAACCAATACGTGTCGCCGAAGTCTTTGTTCTCCCGTTTGAACGTCCAAACACCCTTTTGCAGCGTGCTTTTCTTCCGGCTCAATCCCGCGCCCCGCGGTGTGGTCGGAGGTTTAAACTTGATCACAGTAGATCCCTTGAAAGCGGCCTCGACGTCCACGCCCGAGTCCAGCTTTCTGTAGGCACGCACCACTTCGTCGAGAGTCTTGCCTCGAAACATTTGGAACGTCATCTCGACACCCAAATACTCGTGCCGCCGGCGGCGAACCGGTGGGTCGAACGCCAAGGCAACCGATACCGACAGTGCCGGCGAAAATGTTCCCAGCGAAAGATTGAAGACCCGACAATTGTGGGGTGGCCGCTTGAACGTCTCGATGGCCTGACGCATTTGCGTGAGAAATAGACGCTCGTCGTCGAATTGATTCTCGTCGTTCAATACTCGTGCGCTGAACACGGTTACGTTCGAGGCGAACGTCCCGCTGGCGAACGAATGCTTCACGCTTCCAAAGACGGCGATCCCCGCGACCATTGTGCCGTGACCATGCTGGTCCGCTGGGTCGTTCGTCGCAGTCAGAATTGCCTCTTCGTGCCCGACATACGGCGCAAGGAAAGGATGATTCGCCGTGATTCCGGAGTCGATGACCCACAGCCGCGGACCGTTTGTGGGCGGCGGTGGAGGGGCCGGGAAATCGCGCCGAGTGGCACGGCCGACCTGGATTGAGTCCAGCACGGGCACCGGCGGCAATTCAACTTCGGCAACGCTCGACAATGCGAGGACGCGGTCCAGGGTTGTTCCGCGCACTGAGATCTTGGCAAGGCAAAGCGATTGCCCCACGAATCGATCGCGCACTCGCTGGGCCGGGTCCCTCACCCCAGCGCCGCCGTTTCACGAGCGAGAGTCTCACGCAAAGGCGCAAAGTCGCGAAGAAGTTCTACTTGCTTTGCGTGTCGCCCCTAGTTTCGTGCCGCTCTTACCATGACCCGATCTCCAAAGGATATCTCCTAACCCCAAAGTTCATCGTGCTTTGCGCCTTGGCGCCTTTGCGTGAGCCCATGCCTACCTCGCAACTCCCCTTAATGCGCCATATGGCGCATTATTAGTCTTCCCCCTCCTGTTGTCGATTGAGGAGCGGATCGCCGCAGCTCCGTCGCACCGGATGTTGCGACGCTGGGCCTGTCGCCGTGCGACCTCGCAAACGAGCATACGGTGGGCAATACGAAACAAGAGCCCCAACAATTGCTCGGGCGAATCCAGGTCGAACTGGCCCGCGGCGGTGCGGACCAAGAAGTTCGCCAGCACCGACTGGCAGATATCCATCGAGTCGAACACCCGCCGCAATCGCGCATCTTGCATCCGCAGCCAACCGCGCACCCGTCGGCGCAGGGCCGGTTTACGACGACGAAACAACTCCGCCGCCTGCAGGTCGCCGGCCCACACGCGCTCGATCAGCTCGAGTGCCCTGCACAAAGCCCATTTGGCGCGACGAAATCGTGACATCATCGCCACTGGCGGACGTTTCCCGGCGTGGGTAGACTGAATCCCCTTCAAGAAGGACTCTCCCGTCGGCAACAATTCTTGACACGAAGAGCGATGCTGGGCCGTGCTCCCCATACCTGCCTTTGATACCGTTCCCCCGGGTGCGCCAGCCCTCGTCGGTTCGATGCGCGCCTCTGGGTACGATCTCGAAACCGCCGTGGCCGACGTCATCGACAACAGCATCACGGCTGGCGCAAGCACTGTCCGTGTCATTATCTGCGAAGACGGCCGCGCTTCCTGGATCGCACTCACCGACGACGGCGCGGGGATGGACGAGGCGACTTTGATCCGGGCGATGACGTTCGGTGGAATCAACCCGTCCGACCCGCGAGACCCCGACGACCTGGGCCGCTTCGGTCTCGGCCTCAAGACCGCCTCGCTCTCGCAATGCCGGCGGTTGACCGTATTGACCCGTGCCGTTGGCGGAAAGGTTCTTGTCCGCTGCTGGGACATCGACATCATCGAAGCCTCGGAACAGTGGGCCTTGCTCCGTACCGCGCAGACACCGCACCTGGAAAAACGGTTCCGTCAGGGGCTGGAGGCGCAGAAGTGCGGCACGGTCGTCCTCTGGGAGGTGCTTGACCGCCTCGGCCACAAGGCCGGGGACGAGGAGATTGCAGACAGGCTCAGGAGAGCGGTCCCAAACCTCTCGGAACACTTGGCGATGGTTTTCCACCGCTTTCTGGAAGTGTCCGGAGGGCTCAAGATCTTGATCGGCGATCTTGCGGTCGAGCCGTGGGATCCATTCATGCGATGCGAAAAAGCCACTCAGATGCTTGGCACAGAGACATTTGAGTACGAGGGGCACCCCGTTGTCGTGCGACCATATGTTTTGCCCCATGTCAGCAAGATTACACCGGACGCTCACCGCCGGGGGGCTGGGCCGAGAAAGTGGGCGGACCAGCAGGGCTTCTATATTTACCGAAACCGCAGGCTGCTTGTCGCCGGAAGCTGGCTCAAGCTCGGGTTCATCAAGGAAGAACACAACAAGCTGGCCCGGATTCAGCTTGATTTTCCCAATGAACTTGACTTTGCATGGGACATAAACGTAAGAAAGTCGCGTGCGGTGCCCCCGGACGAATTACGCGATGATCTGAAGCGAATCGCGAAAAAGACCAGAGCTGTTGCATGCACTATCTACCGCCATCGTGGGGCCACGCTCGCCCGGGAACTTACGCAGCAGGTCTTTCTGTGGCAAAAGAAGGTCAAACATAACAAGGTGTTCTACCGCATCAACCGGGAGCATCCCGCAGTTGCCTCGTTGCTGAAAAAGGCCGGGGTGTATCGGATCAGGGAAGATGTCGGGCAATTTCTCCGGGTCGTCGAGGAGACGATCCCCGTTCCGCTGATCCTTATCGACGGGTCGGAGAATCCAGAGGCGATGGGCGTTCCAACGGCGATGAAGATGCCGACGGGACTGCCTGAGCTGTTTCGCTCTCTGCACGCCGCCCTCTGCGAGGCTGGGCAGTTGCCAAGCCCGGCGTTCGATCAACTAGCGGCCACTGAACCTTTTTTTCGTTACCCAGAATTCCTGGCGGCCTTCAAGGAGCAGCAAGGGATAGGAGAATGATATGCCAGAAACCGACGAGATGAAGAACGCCGTCAGCTATGCGCTTCTCTACCTGCAGCAACACGGCAAGGGAGCGCCGACGATGCCGGAACTCCGCGAGGCGGCTGGGGCCGTCGTTGGGATGATGAGCGTCATGAACGCCACGGTGGACCGAGAGGAGCTCGTCAGGCAGCTTGAGGCGATTGTCAACGTGCGAATGGGCGAGGCGTCCATCCTGGACAAGAAAAACGATTCTGACCATCAGGCGTGGCTGCCCGCACACCGCGGAGATATCAACTGGAAGTTCTGGAATCGCTACAGTTGGTATCTTCAGAACCAGGTTGGGATCCCGGCCGCAGTCATCGCAAGGATGCACGAAATCACCGACATGATCCTGGAGCGGCTTGAAAACCCTCACCGCCCGAGTCCCTGGGACCGTCGTGGGATGGTCGTCGGTGACGTTCAGTCGGGCAAGACCTCGAACTACAACGGGCTGATCTGCAAGGCCGCGGACGCCGGATACTCCGCGATCATCATCCTTGCAGGCATGCACAATAGCCTACGGTCCCAAACGCAGGATCGGGTCGATGTGGGATTCCTCGGTTTCGATTTCGAGAAAAGCTTCTCTTATGAAAACGACGGCAAAGGCATCGGTATCGGACTCCTCCCGCACGGGGACTATCAGAATGTCCACGTGATGACGCTGACGAGCAGCGAACCGAAAGGCGACTTTGGGAAGGCAGTCGCCGAGGAGCTGGGCGTCGACCCGCTCGGCGCCACCCCAACCGTGATCCACGTGAAGAAGAACAAGTCCATTCTTGAGCACCTGTGCAATTGGCTCAACGACCGGACGGGCGATGCGGCTGTGCTGGTGATCGACGATGAGGCGGACATCGCCTCCGTCGACAAATCCAGCGTTCTCGAGCTGGTGGAGAATTCAGAAGAGCAAACCTCCACCGCCATCAATCGCATGATCTGCACCCTTCTGATGAAATTCAAGAAGCGGGCGTATGTCGGATACAGCGCCGCCCCATTCGCTAGCATGTTCTTCCCTAATACCGTCGACAACCCAGAAAACGGTCCCGACCTCTACCCAAGTGCCTTCATCCTCAACAATGCGCATCACGGTCCGGAGTGGATGTTTTGAAAGCGTCCTTGAGGAGCTCCTCGATTTTGCCACGTCGAAGATCGCAGTGATGATCGAATGTCGTCGTTGCTATCTCATCTCCCCGAGCGCCGACGTCACACGAGCGTCGGCAATTTCGGCGTGACGTTCCAAGAGCAGCGGATCGGGCGGCCAGCGCTCGGGCTGTTGGATCGCAGTACCACTGAAAGCGAAAAGAAACCGCGCTGCCGCTTCGTTTGCGGCCAACGAACTTGCACGCGGATGGATCGCCACCGAATAATCGCGGGCGATCGCCAAAATCCCGCAGTCGAAAGCGCGATCGTGAAGCGAGCACAGGCAAAGCCCGTTGTGTGGATTCATCCGCAACGAGCGGTCGGCCGACCACGGTACGATGTGCGACGCTACAAGCAAGCCGGGCACCGGCAGCCGGCAAACGGCGCACGCCCCCCCATACCCTGCCAGGATCATCGCCCGGAACAGGTGCTGATTGACACGAACACGCGTCAACGTCTCGCGGTCCAGCCCTTCGGCATCTTCCCAGACGACAGTCGTCGCCGCGCGCGGCGGGCGATCTGTCAACCCTGCCAGAACCTGCTCCGACTCGAAACCGATTTCCTCAGGGCGTTGTTGAAACTCGTCCCAAATTTCGCGGTCGAACCGCGATGCCTTAGCTAAGCCCACGATGCCCCGCTCGCGCTGTGCTGGGTCGAGCCCCGCCAGATTGCAGCATTTCATCGCCAGTGCCGCCGGGGTCCGATCCAGCCGAGTCGCGAGCTCCACAATTTCTGGGTTGCGCGCATGCAGCCGGCCGAATGGCGTCCGGCAGTAGACGTTGAAAGCGACCAGGATTTCGTCACGTGACCAAGGTTTACGGGTCATCGGCATCCACGGAAAAACTGAGGCACGAGCAACTACAGTGTTGATTGTACCGCACGCTGTGGCGCTTGTGGGGAGCTTTTGCTGCCAAATGCCCGTGTGTCGATCGGAGCGTCCCATGATCGGCTCGTGCCCTGCTTGCACACCCCAAGGCCAACGGAAGACATCCGTCCAACTTCGGCGATTTGAGACATCGCGAGCGCGACGGCGGGGCAGGCAAATCACTTGCCTGGGCGAGTGGCCGAGGAAGGCAAGGCGCCCGGCCGTGGCGTCGGATGATCGACGCCAAGCGCGTCGACTGTCGACGAATCTCGACCTGGCCGATCGGCGCTTGCGGGCCGTGGCCAAATGGTTGCATGCGACCACTCCTTGGAAGCCAAAACCACTCACGAATTCCCCAGGCGACAATTCCCAGGCGACTGCGAAAAGAACCTCAATCTCGACCCCACACCTCATCGGGGTCAGTGTAGCAGATTCGTCGGCCCACGCTCGGCGCCGATGATCTGATTCACCATCGAGGCAAGCTCGAAGGGGTCTGGTACACACGAGGCGGGCGGCTGTAGCCCGCCATCTCGTTCACCATTCGAGGCAAGCTCGAAGGGGTCCGGGGGCCGAGTCGCACGTGTCGGCGGGCATTCTTGCCGACCGCTACTTCGCGGACAGGACAGACGGCCTACGCCCGCCAAACAATTCCGAGGAACTTCTGGTGGTGACAACTTAGTCATTCCCATACAGGGCGTCGAGGCGCTGATGGGCCATGGCGAGCCCCGCCGGCAAGTCCAATCTCCCGGCGACGACCTCGATGTAGCTCGCCGATTCGCCCGTGGCGGCCCGGGCCATCGCGGCGTCGAGCTCACCCAGCGTCGTGACGCGTGCCGTGAACCAGCCCCGACAGCCCAGAGCGGCCGGCAGGGCGTGATAGTTCCAGGGGGCGAGGTCGTTGTAGACCCAATCCGGATTGAGCTCGAGTGCCCGCTCGACCATGTAACCCCCGTTATTGAGGACGAAGATGACCGGTTTCAGCCCGTTGCGTCCCATGGTCCCAATGTCGCCGGCGGTCATCTGGTGCGAACCCTCCCCGGTGAAGAGCACGGTCCGTCGCGATGGGTCGGCGAGCGCGATACCCAGCGTGGCCCCGGTGGCCCAGCCGATCGAACCCCAAAGAGGTTGAAGTTGGACCTCCGCGCCCTTGGGGAGCGGAAGGGGGATGATCCCGGAATTCAGGCTTCCGCTTTCAAGTACGATCCGATCGAATGGTTTCAGGAAGTCGCGAAACCGGGGATACATGTTCACCGCGGTGATTGGGTCGTCCGGCTTCCCGCCGGGCCTGGCCGGCACTTCCCTCGGCGGCGCCGCGTACCCGAACTTCTTCTTGACCGCGGTGGCCAGTCCGTCGAAAACGTCTCCCATGCGGACGGGGTTATAGATCCGATCCGCGATGCGGACGTGATCGACCTCGATGGTGACCAGTTTCCCGGGGTCGATGTGGCTCGTGTAGGCGGACGTG
>DATLQY010001118.1:0-9411 GCA_035534975.1 Pirellulales bacterium | reverse complement strand
TAACGGAATAAATTCCGTTCTACGTGGGGAACGAAATCGGTATAACGACGATCCACCCCAAAAGCCTAATTTCTTGGCGACCCAGGCAGGGAGTCGTCGAGGTTTCTTGCCATTCTGCCCGGGCACGAACCGCGGGTCAACTCGCCATTTTCGAATCGTCCAGCGGCGCGGCAAGCGATGCGTCGACGGCCGCGACGGCGGTCGGCGCGGCGTCGCCGGCATGGTCCAGGCCCGGGGCCGCTGGATCGGCGGCGAGGCCCCCGTCGTGAAACGATTGGGCAAGCAAACCCTGTCCGTGCGAAGCTCCCGGTCCGTTGGCGCGGTCGAAGAACTCGTCGGACCCCAGAATGAGCTCGGCCACATCGTCGAGCGATAGTGCGCCTCGGGTGACCGACTCACCCCACGACAGAGCGTCGCCGCCGCCCGCCCGGGCCAGGAACTGCTGATAGTACTCGCCCACGACCCGCGCATCGAATTCGCTGGAATTCAAGATCGCGTCGACCAGTTCGCCGCGGTTGGCTCCCGAGTGCAAGAGCGAAGTCCAGGTGTTCAACGTTCCCTCGTCGACCGCGCGACCAAGCAGATCGTCAAACAGCCCTTCGATGAACGATACGTCGTCGGAGTGCGCGGATTGGTACTCGGCGGAGCTCAGGAACGCGTCGGCGACGGACGTCTCACTGACGCCCGATTCGATGAGCTGCACCCAATGGTCGAGCTCGGCTGCACCGGGCGCGCGGTGCAGGTAGGTCTGGTAGTCGGCCGCGACCTGGTCGCCGCGGTGCTCGGCCGATTGCCACAAGATCGCGGCCAATTGTGACCGCGACATCCCCGATGCCAAGACGCCCGTCCAGAAGCTCGACCCCGCCGCGTCGACCGGTCGGCCGAGCACGTCCAAGTAGAGGGCCGCGACGAAGGCCGCGTCAGGATCTTGCGGTGCAGTGGGAGCGGGAGCCGGAGTGGGCGGCTGGGCGGGCGTGCCGGGAGCGTCCTCAGCGACCGCATCGACGGCGGCCAGTACGTCGAGTCGTTCGAAACTCAGCCCCGAATGGATCACGTTGTCCTGGCCATCGTCGGTGTCGACGATGGTCACGCCAGTCTGCTGCATCAGCGCCAGAATGTGGCCCTGGTTGGCCTGGGCGCCTTCCCCGTCGGCGTCGAGCGCCTGATGGATCAGCACGGCGGCGCCGGCCACGAACGGGCTTGCCATCGAGGTGCCGGCCATCGAAGCGTAGGTGTCGTGCAGATAGGTCGAAGTGACGAACGCGCCGGGCGCGAGAATGTCGAGATCCTGATTGCGCTGGGTGAAACTGGCGATCTGGTCGGGCGCGGTCGAGTAATCCTCGGCTCCGTTGGCCCAAGTGACCGAGCCGTAGTTGCCGTCCCAGACGGCGCCGACCGAGACGGCCAGGTTGTTGATGGCTGGAAAGGCCAGCCCGGGCTGGCCGCCGTAGGAATAGTAGCTGTTGCCCGAAGCGGCGGCGATGAACACTCCGTCGTCCTTGAGCGTCTGCAAATCGGCGTCGAGAAATGTGTAGGGTTCGGAGCTGTAATTGCCCGAGCCGAGCGACATGTTGACCGCGACGATGTGGTATTGCTGCTGGTGGGCGATGACCCACTGCAAGGCCCGATCGACGTTACCGAACGTGCCCGAACCGGAGGCATCAAGGACTTTCAGCGAGATCAGTCCGACGCCCGGCGCGACGCCGAGGTCGTTGGGGTCGTCACTGCCGATGATTCCGGCGACGGCGGTGCCGTGCCCATTATCGTCCATCGGGTTGGACGTATTGTCGACGAAGTTGTAACCCCCCAGGTAGCGGCCGGCGAAGGCCGGATTGTCATAGTCGATCCCCGTGTCGAGAATGGCCACGGAATAGCCGCTGCCGGTGTAACCGAACTGCGATTGCACCTGCCGTCCACCGATCATTTGCAAGCCGGACGAGTCCTGGGCCCCTAGGAGGGCGAGCTGGGCCTGGTCGGCGGTGAGATCCAACGGTCCCAGCGAAAAGGTCTGTTGCCGCCAATCGGAAGCGTTGACGTCCGTGGGCGCGGCGTTCAAGAAAAGCAATTCGTCCAAACGTTCCAGCGCGAATTCGCCGCCGCGCGGGTTCCTGGCGAGCCACCAACGGGCCATGATGGTTTGTTCCCTCCCCGACGCCGGCGAGCGGCCGGCGCCTTGGCAACGTGTTCCGCAAGCGGCCCAGATCGGCCGACTGATGTGTGTTACCCGGCTTTCACTAGGGAGCGCCGGGGAGCGATGGGAAGCTCAAGGAACTCTAGGTTCCTTTCCCTTCAGGTGCCAAGTGCGGGAAGGGAAAAAACACGACGACCCGACGAAATTACTGTAGCGGCGGACGCGGCGTGGGGCGGGTTTCCAACCTGCCATACAAAACCTCCATGGCAGATTGGAAACCCGCCCCACGGGCAAAGCGCGACGGCGAAAGGCCGCGCGTAGGACGTTTGTCGGTTGTGCCGGGTACGTGGTGCCGCTTCGCGGTGCTTGAACTCTCGCAGGTTCAGCTACGCCGCGGAGATAAAACCGGCCGGCCCGCCCCGCGCATCCCCGCGGCTAGGGCGCGGTGGACAACGACGGAGGAGGCGCCCTAAGGAACTTGACGGAACGAATCATGAAGTCCGACGTACCGTCGACGTAGCTATCGAGTCGCTCCATATTCAATTCGACGAAGAAGGTCGTCTTCTCACCACGTTCTTCGACGGTCACGGCGTATACGTCGTTGCTGTCGTAGGGGCCGGGCGAATCAGCCAGCGGCAACCGCTCGAAAAATCGGACTTGGGCTCTTTCGCCCAAGGTGAGCAAGGCCTGGACGACTGGGCGGTTCGATGATTTTTCGAACTGCATTCGGCGTGTGGACTCTGATAAATGCTTCGCCATCTTGTCGGGCGTCGAACGAACGGCGATCGGCAGTTCCAATTGGAACGCCCTGTACGGCTGCCGCTGCTTCAATTCGTCGAACCATTGCCGGGCGAGCTCCCGCGATTCGCTCCGCATTCGCCAAAAGAGGATAGCCTCGCGCGTGGGGGCCGCCAACCCAAACAACAGCGACAAGGTCAAACCGGCCAACGCGAATCGGCGCCCCTTCATCGCGTTTTCCAGCACGGCGATGTGGCGGAGTGCCAAGACGCTGCACGCCAGGCCAAGCAAAGGGATGAACGAGAAGTTGAGGCTGACGAACGTCAGGATCGACACCAACCCAAACACGAAACCAGCCACCGCCATGTTACTTAGCGGATGGTAGCCTGGAAACTCGTCGTCGCTGGGGTGGATGGCTGGCGCCGGGGCACGATTCGATGCGGACATGGGCAGTTCTATTTCCACCGGTTTCTTTCCACGGCGACCGATCCGTGTGGTACTGGTCCTCCAATACAACCCTACCGGCCGCGGCCAACATTGTCAATTATGATCAACCGGCACCGTGGCTGATGGGCCACCGCTAGTGTCCTGGCCTTCGAATATCGCGTTGATTATACTATGCGCGGCCGACAATGAGAGGTTTTGTCCCAAGAAAGTGAAGTACGGCGGAGGATTCGAAACATGAGCGGCTGGACGGTTTTGCCGGTACTGCACTACCTTGGTTGGGGTTTCTGCACGCTTTGGGTGCTGGGCACTTGCTGGAAGGAAAGGATGTGGGGCAATGCCGTCAACGGGTTCAATTGGTGGCAGGCATTTCTCCTTTCCTCGCTTGGAGCGTCGATTGCGAAAACGGTCGTGACTTCGGCGGTGGGAGGCCAATCGAACGACGACCAATTTACCGTCGCGGCCGTTGTCATGGCGATTCAATGGATCTTGTTCATTGCGGCCTTCGCGGGTGTGAAGACGTCGAGCGACAAGCTCTCGCGGGTCAAGGTCGCGTTCCATCCTATCTTCGACGGTGTGGCGAACCTCGTCGTTTGCCTGCTGCTGGCGGGCGGTATCGTGGTTTCGACCATGCCCTTGCTTGGTCTCTTGCTGCAGGGCGCGCTGGCCGCCAATACGAAATACAGCCTCCCGACGGAGCTCGGATGGCTCCAGGGAGCGGGCGACGGCTTGCCGTGGCAGGTGGCCACGATGTTTTGCGGTCACTGGGTGCTGGTGGCCGTGGCCATCGTGGTGCTGTCGAAACCATCGGGCCGGCTCGAGCAACCCAAAAAGGTCGAGGCCGACGCTTGAGCCTTATTCCTTCAGCGCCCGCATCAGCTCGGGCAGCGAGGTGACGCCGGTCGCGACCAGCACGATCCCCTCTTCTTGCAGCAATCGCATACCGGCCTTGCGTCCGGCCTTGCGGATCGCGGCGGCTTGCGGCTTTTCCGACAGCGCGTCTTTCACCGGCTCATCGACGGCGAGCACCTCGAAAATTCCGGTGCGTCCGAAATAGCCCAGTCCCTGGCACTTCCGGCACGGTTCTTGTGGTTTTTCGGGGTCGGGCGTGGGTGGGCGGAAGAATGCCTCGACGCGGCCGACGGGGATACCCAACTGTTGCAAAAGCTGCGGCGGCGGAGCATAGGCCTCCTTGCACTTGTCGCAAAGCTTGCGAACCAGGCGCATGTTCACCGCCACCCGCGCCGCGCCGGCCAATTGCGACGGCTCCAAACCGAACTCCAGCGGCTTGAGCAGCGCCTCGGCCGCCTCCTTCGCCCGCGCCGTGGTCAACACCGTGCGATCGGCCGAATAGGCCTGTTCGCACAGCGCCGCGGCCGATTCAGCATCCTTGAAATCGGGGACGACGAGCACGTCGGGGTACTCACGCAACAGCTTGGTCAAGATCGAGGCAGGCGATTGCCCGGCGGGACCATCGAATTTGTGGACGACGATGTTTTCCATCTCGACCTCAGGCGCGGCCTGGTCCTCGATACTGACGAAGCCGCGGGTGTAGCGGTCCATCGAGCTGAGCAAGGCATGGAACAAGCTCGTCAGGCCACCGCCCGGCGGCGCGGAAACGACGACCAGCCCACCCTTGGCTTCCAAGAGCGGCTTGAGCTCGTCGATCATCTTCTGCCGCATCCCAAGATCGCCCAAGCGCTGCTTCTTGACATTGGCGTTTTCGAATTGGATCAGCGCGCGTTCACCCGTCTTGGTGCCCTGGCTGGTCAGCCGGCACGAGCGTTTCGTCTTTTCGAACTCAGCGCCGAACGAGCCCGCTTGTCGCGCGCGGCGTTCGCCGGCGTTGAGCGCGCAAATCGTCTTCACGACCGCCAACAGCATGTCGCCCGGCTCGCGCTCCAGACCTTGACCCGGGTTCCAGACGCCGTCGATCTGGAAACGCACGCCCACGGCGGTCGAGGTGAAATCCAGCAGGATCGCGTCCGAGCGATTGCCGAAGGCCTGGGCCAAAAGTTCGCGTGCCACCAGAAAGCCGGGCGATTGCCGCGCCGTGAGCAGGTGTACCTGGTCGTCGCGTTCCGTGGCGCCGCCCCTCGCCACCAGCGTGACGGCGGGACCAATGTCGTCGAGCGTTTTTTCCTCGGCTTGAACCTTGATGCCGACCGCCGCGAGCTTGCCTGCTGTCCAGCGGCGGATGTGTTTCTTGGTGAACACCTTGTCGTCGTAAGGCAGGTCCGCGTTTCGCTTCGAAACGTAGACCGCGAAGGGAACCACGTAGGCCAGAAAAAGCAGAAACGGCGACGCCAGCCCGACGAACGGGATCAACTCGAGAATGATCGCCACTGGCATGCAGACGGCGAAAGGGACGAACATGAGCACGTTCCAATTGCGGCTTTGGCGACGGAAGAACCGGTCGCAATTGACCCAGTCGGCCGACCGGACCCAGATCATGAACATCAGGACGGTCATGACGACCGCGAGCCACGTCATGACCTGCTCCAAGACGCTCCGTTTGCCGAAAGCATCGGCTGAGAACTTGCCGCTGAGGTCGATGACGGCCTGTTTTTGCGCCAGCGCCGCCGAGGCGCCGGCCGTCCAGGCGAAGACGGCGGTTGCGGCGATGAACAGGAGTCGACGCATCAAAGAATCCCCGGCGCCCGGACTTCGATTCCCTTGAGCGCCATCCGCAAGGCGTCGACGTTCGGGGCGACTTCGAAGGCGGTCGCCCGGTCGATCAGGTCCCTGTCCACCAGGCTCTTGAGGCTCATCGTGAAGTCCTGCATGCCTTCCTTTTCGCACATGCGGATCGCGTCGGCCAGCTTCTCGTCCTTCTCCTCGAGGATCAGCTTGCGGATGATCGAGTTGAACATCATGATCTCGACCGTGGGAACGCGGCCGACCCCCTCCTTGATCGAAGGCAACAGTTTCTGGGCCACAATCCCCTTCATGTTCATGCCGATCGCGCTTCGCAGGGCGGAGTGCATCGTCTGCGGGAACAGGTCGAGGATGCGGCCGATCGTGGAGGGGGCGCTCGAGGCGTGGATCGTGCCGAAAACCAGGTGCCCCGTCTCGGCGGCGTGGATCGCCGTGAGGAACGTCTCCTCGTCGCGCATTTCGCCCACCAGCATCACGTCGGGGTCTTCGCGCACGGCGTGCTTCATGCCGATGCCGAAATCCACCACGTCCATGCCGATCTCGCGCTGGTTGATCAGGCACTTTTCCTCGGTGAACGTGAACTCGATCGGGTCTTCGAGCGTCAGGATGTGCTTGCGGTAGTTGTGGTTGATCCAGTTGAGCATCGAGGCGATCGTCGTGCTCTTGCCCGAACCGGTGACGCCGGCCAACAGGACCATCCCCTGGTCGAACTTGCAGAGTTCCACCATGATCGCCGGCAGGTTCAACCCTTCGAAGTCGGGAATCCACTGGTTTACGCGCCGCGCGACCAATCCCACGTGGCCCAACTGCTGCAGCACGTTCACGCGGAACCGCCAATTCGTGCCGTCGACCTCGCAGGTGTGGGCGAAGTCGGTCCCGCCGTTGGCGTCGAAGATTTTCTTGTTCCGGTCATCGAGCATCGGGAAGATCAAGCGGACCATCTCTTCGTCGTCGATCGGCGCTCGGTCGAGCGGGCGAAGCGTGCCGTTGACTCGAATGATGGGCGGACGATCGACCTTCAGGTGCAGGTCGCTTCCCTTGAGCTTGGTTAGCGCGCGGAACAGCTTGTTGATCTCGAGATCTTCCCGCTTTCTCGTATAGCGTTCGACCAGATTGTCGGTGACTTCTGCCATGTTTGTCAGTCCTAGAAGCCCCTATTCGTCGGTAATGGGCGTACCGGCGGTAGGGACGTTGCTGATGGGCAAACTGTCGGACGGGAACACACTGTCGGACGGAAACACTGTCGGACGCGAACACTGTCGGACGGGAATGCCCCGCGCGGCCATCACCCGCTTGGTTTCATGGATGCTGTACTCGCCGAAATGAAAGATGCTGGCCGCCAGGGCGGCATCGGCATGCCCGACGAGGATGGCGTCGGCCAGGTGCTCGGGACGTCCGGCCCCGCCGCTGGCCACCACGGGGATCGAGACGGCCTGGCTCACGGCGGCGGTGATCTCCAGGTCGTAGCCGTTCTTCGTGCCGTCGGCGTCCATCGAGGTCAACACGATTTCGCCGGCCCCCAGGCGCTGGACTTCGCGGGCCCAGGCGACGGCCTCCAAGCCCGTGCCGACCCGGCCGCCGTTGACGTACACCTCCCAGAACTCGCGGCCCTCGCGCACCACGCGCTTGGGGTCGATGTTGACCACGATACATTGGCTGCCGAAGCGCCGCGCGGCCTCGGCGACGAACCCGGGGTCGCGAGGGGCGGCCGAGTTGATCGACACTTTGTCGCTGCCGGCGTTCAGCAGCTCACGAATGTCGTCGACCGTGCGGATTCCTCCGCCCACGCACAAGGGCATGAAAACCACCTCGGCGGTCCGCCGCACGACTTCGAGCATGATCTGCCGTCCTTCGTGGCTGGCGGTAATGTCGAGGAACACCAACTCGTCGGCTCCTTCCGCCTCGTAGCGCGCAGCCACTTCCACCGGATCGCCGGCATCGCGAAGCTGGACGAAATTGGTCCCCTTCACCACCCGACCGCGATCGACATCGAGGCAGGGGATCACACGCTTGGCAAGCATCGTATCGAACCGATTGCGGACCTCGCTCGCGCGGCTCGCGCGGGCAAGCTCCAAGGTGGCAACACTTGAAAAGAAACACGAACGTGTACTTTAAACCGCCGCGCCGGCGCGGTCAACGGCCAACCACAAGCTACCGTCGCGCATGCCAAATCGCAAGCGAATTCTGACGCCGATTGGAACCACCGGACATCGCGTCGTCGCGCAGCGATGACCGATAAAACCCCGTTGAAATGAGCCGCGTAGCGGGACGTCCCCTGGTGCGCGACCGGGACCGCGCGACCATGCTGGCCGCGCTGGAGTGCGTGGACCATGTCGTCATCTTCGATGAGGACACACCCGCTGAATTGCTCGAGCGCCTCCGCCCCGATGTTCTGGTCAAAGGCGGCACGTACCGAATTGATCAGGTAGTCGGCAGCGAGATCGTCGAGGACTACGGCGGCCGTGTTTGCGTCGTCGGCGCGGTGCCCGGCATTTCGACGACGGAATTGATTCGGCACGCCGCCGGCCGCCGCCAACCATAATTGAATCTGCATGCGTTGATGAGATCCTTCACCGATCGCGTTCGTTTCGTCGATCCCCAAAATATTTTTTTGGGGAGCGTTGACAGCGACAAAAACGGGTCTAGAATGCGATCTGTTTAGTCTGTTTCAATTCTCGAAGGTTCGTGCCGGTTGCGAAAGGATCGCAGTCATGGTACGGCGTCTTATCTTTCGTTCTCAGCAGTCGCCCGGCGACCTTGTCGTGGCGAGCGCCAGCATTCGCGATCTCCATCTGCCGGGACAATCCGCAATCGTTTTGCCGCCACCTGGGCGGCGAAACCGGCTTGCGCGAGTTGCCGCGGCAACGTTCGCGTCAAGACGTTCGCCTGCGCCCATCCCGCGCACGGCGAGACGACGCTGGCCGAGTGCGGGACCTGCGCGGACTACGAGGCGAGGGAATTGGTTGCAGATGAGGGGGTGAGGGGGTGAGGAGACGGCGGACAAACCACGAATCACACGAATAGGGAACGAGAAAGTCTCACGCAAAGGCGCCAAGGCGCAAAGCGAGAAAAAGTTCTTGGCGACTTTGCGCCTTTGCGTGTGATTCTCCTCCGTCCCGGGCTCCGAGCCGAACATCAGCATCCGCGAGGCAGACCAATGAAACCAGGAAACCTATCCTTTTTATTCGTGAAATTCGTGCTATTCGTGGTTCCGCCTTGGTTTTTGTCATCGCAAAATCACACCGTTAAAGTTTTTGGACTGGATATTCAGAAATACCATCTGTGAAATCCGCGTAATCTGTGGATGACTTTCCCCGTTCTCCTGGCTCCTGACTCCTGATTCCCAACGCCTACCGCCTATCGCCTATTGCTGACAACCGCCAAAGGCCCGTCCAATGCCCACTTCCAATTGCGAATGCCCGTACTGCCCGACGGGCGTG
>DATLQY010001117.1:0-6069 GCA_035534975.1 Pirellulales bacterium | reverse complement strand
TACTCGCAATACGTGGCCAAGTGCGGTTCTCGCCCGGCGACCGTCATTGGCGCCGGCTTTCGCACCGTTCGCTGACGCCCCGGAGAGGTGTCGTCGCCCTTGAAATCGGGGAGAGTGAAATTGACGAGATCCTCAACGAGGGCCCATTCCGCATCCTTGAATTCGAAAAGCTCTCGAACCCGCGCATCGACATCGGCCAAAGTCCGAATGGCCGACGAAGCGGACGTGCGGGTGGCTGCGAGCGGCACACTGCGGACTTCCTGGACCAATGGTTCTGGTCGGTATGCGGCAAGACGGCCGCTGGAGAGCAAGAGAAAATAGGTCGCCAAGACGCTGTTGTACGAGAGAACGGCGGATTCGATGATCAACGAATTTCCGGGTAGAACATGGACCGAAATGTAGCTTTGCGAGCAGATGACTCCCTTTCCGTTTGGCGAGTCTCGAACGATGGCCGCTTTGAACCTCGCCGCGCCCACGGTCCATCCCTGTTTGATGATCAACTGCGGCAATTTGAACGCTTCGACGGAGGTTGAATCCTTTGAATGTGTCCACGGATCGTCGTTGATAGGCAATTGCGCGGCATTCAGAAAAAGCAGCGTCTCGTCCGGAAAGTCATCTCGCTCTAAGAGCGGACAACCAACGATGGCATCCTGTGGCTTCTTTCGGTTCCCACGGATTATTCCCTCGCGTGACGCGACGATTCTTCGTTTCTTGTACTTCTCCAGATTATCGCACTGCGCGAGACGCCGTAGCAGTACGACGTCGCGCCTGCCGCCCCAGGCCAGCGCGGTCCAGACATGAGGATCTGCGGCCGCCTCATCCGGCCAGACACGCGTGATGTCGTGGGGCTCAATGACCATCGTGTAACTGCTCTCACCGATTTCAGCGTTGGGCGCCGCCTTCGCTTGCTTTGGCGAGATGTAGACCAGCGGCTCGTCGTCGGGGTTGGTCGGCCGCAACGTGACGATGCAAGGAGGTGATGTGGCGTTCTCGAAAAGCTCGAATCGCAGCGCCGACAGATTGACCACCTCCTCGACTTTGAACTCCGAAAAAAGTCGCTTGCGAAAGCGGTTGGCCGGACCACTCCGATTGAAAAGCAAGGAGCTTGCCGGCTGAAGCATGCACACACGCCCATGGGCCTTCGTCAGGGCCGCGGCCTTCGGCAGGAACAACGTTCCAATGGCCTTGTCAGCGATTGGCCATTTACGTTTGGGGTGTTCCGCCCATTGGCGCGCGGCAGGGGTCTCCGATTCCTCGCCCCACGGGGCGTTGCCGACGATTACGTCGTATGACGCCGCATCGCGGTCTGTCCGAAAGCCCGGTTGCTTGTCCACGAAAAAGTCCGACTGTACCAAGGTCCGGTCACGAAGCCGCGGGAACCGTGTGTTGCTAAGGTAGATCTTGGGATCGATCTCGTCGCACATCGTCAGGTACAGACTGAACGAGGCAACTCTCACCGCGTGAGGGTCGATGTCGATGCCGAACAGGTTTCGCGTCAGCAATCGTCGCAGCAACGAGGTCGACGGTTTATCTCGGGGGTGTGCGTTCTTCCAACGCTGAATGATCCGCTGGTACGCCTTGACCAGAAAGATTCCGGAGCCGCAGGCTGGGTCGAGCACCTTGAGGTCCCAGTCATCTCCATCCCACGACAGAACCTCGTCGAGCATGAAGTCCACGAGGAAAGCGGGCGTGTAATGGGCACCGGTGCTCGCCACGAATTCTTCGTAGATGCTGCTGATGAATTCCAATGGAATCACGTCGAAGCTGTACAGTCGCCACAAGGTACTTTGGCTGCCGATCGATCGGCCGCCAACGAAATCGGCCAATGTCTTGAGGTGGTTCGGCTGGACCTTGGCGCGCTCAGCGCGCCATTCAGCTTCGCGTTCCTTCTCGGTTTCCCCTTTGCCGGGAAACAGGTCACCGTTGAACTTGTCGTTGAGCCAATGGAAGAAGCGGTAGGCTTCACCATAGTCCGAGAGAATGGAGCCGAGTCCCGCGTGTTCGCCGGTCAACGAGCCATCATTGCGGAGCTTGGCCAGCAGAGAGGGATTGAGCGCCGGACGCCCGTCCACATCCTTGCGGTCGAACAAGAACTGAGCGAACACGACTCGGGCCAACAGATCGTGGATCGTGTCGTCGTCCAGGCCTTGCTGCAGCAGCTTTCGGCGAACGGACATCAATTGCGCTAGCAAGGTGCGGTCCGCACGTCCGTCTCGGCGAAACCGATCTGGAAACTGCCGAAGAAAGTCGCTCGTCACCAGACGGACCCAATGCAGCGCGTGGGCCGCCTGCTCCGATGGGCTGAGCGTGGCATTCAAATCGAGTCGCGCTTCCTCGATCTCGCCCTTTGGTATGAGCGATTGAAGTCCATCCGACGGCGTCTCGCAACAACTCCAAGCCCGTACTAAATGAGGCTCAATCGTTATCAGGAGGGGAGTGCGAGCGAAGTTCCAGGCAAGACGATGGGCAAGTGAGGACACCGACGGCGAAATCCAACGCGAAAACTCGCAGACCACGGCGATTGGGGCGTCGGTGTTCGGCGACTCGGGGTTGCGCGTCAGCAGGCCAACCTTCAACACCACGTCCTCGCCGAGATCCCGGAGCTTTCCCTCAATGGTTTTCTGGATCTTCTCCCGAACCAGTCCAACCGCAACGCTCGGCCCGGCACCCGACGGTTCAAAGACCTCCGAAGACTGCGGCCAAGCCATTTTATCTCGAAGCGCTTCAATCGACATGGATTTTGATCCGCGTCTGTGCGTGCGTGTTTTGTTGGTTGCCCCAAGAGGGCGCCGACAGGGCGCGACCTCGTCTGCCGAATAGTATACCGCTGTTCATACCGCTTGTCGAGCCAGCGAGGAAAGGAATCGCAAGGGATCGACGAGCCGCACTTATGGGATACGAGGATGGTCCCCATTATCCATTTGCTCAATTGCACTTCAAGCCGTCTTGTGCTCTCAATTGGGCCGCGGCAACCGACCGTTTGCAGGGCGCCTGTGAGCTGTTGGAAGCCACGTTCGAACCTCAGGCGTGCTCAAGGGACGTCCGCGTGGCTGGCCCAGTTCCGAGAACTTCACACAGCGGCGTGCCTTCGGTCGCCCGGTGCAGGCGATTGAAGTGGTCGGGAAACGATGCCTCATGGTCGATGCCCAACAGGTACAGTACGGCTGCCGAGAGATCCTGCGGCTCGAAGCGACCTTCCGTCGGGTAAGCCCCGTTTTTGTCACTCACCCGTAGACCCGCGCGCCACGGATACCCACTCCGGCCAGAGCGAAGCTGAATTCGCTTACCCGTGGCCGCGGAGCGGCCGAAACCGCGTTCCCACGCTTCAGCGTGGGAACGAGGAGCGTTAGGCGAAAACGCGCAGCGCACCCGGCAGCACTTCCGCGCGGAATGGCGCGTGCCCCTTCATCTCGCCATCGAGGTCCAGTGGTTCGCGGCCGTCGGATTCAATGGCGAACGAACGTACCTGGTGGTATTCGACGTGGTCGAGGGAGAGGTGCGAGCCGTCATAGACCTTCGTGAGCAGCCTCAACATCTGTCTTCGCGAAGCGCGACGAAGGACGACGACGTCGATTTTGCCGTCGCCGATTTCCGCGTGAGGCGCCAGCTTCATCGCCGACCCCGTGAATTTCGCGTTACAGCCGATGATGAACAGGAAATCGTCGTCGATGCTCCGGCCATCCAGTACGAGTTTTGCTCGACGTGGTCTGGCCCGCAGGATGTGCCAGAGCGCGGCCGCGGCATATCGTGGCGGGCCGAGCAGGCGCAGCCTTTCCGCGGTGCCGTTGATGTCGGCCACCGCGCCCCAGCCGACGATGTCGACGCAGAAAGCCACCCGATCGCGCATGGTGACCCGGGTCACATCGAGCGGCTGAGTGTCTCCCGCCGCAATGCGCCGTGCGGCTTCGAGCGGATCGTCGCACTGCAAGTGCTGGTGTAGCGTGTTGCCGGTCCCCGCGGGGATGATTCCCAGAGGGACCGAAATCGGCCCACCGCGTTGCATCAAGCCGTCGGCGACCTCATGGACCGTGCCGTCGCCGCCGACCACGCAGATGCCATCAAGGCCGGACAGGTCGAGCGTGCGGGCAATCTGGCCCGCGTGCCCCGGACCCTGGGTCACCAGAATCTCCAGTTCCGCCCCCGACGCCGCAAGGACCGGCTTGACGCGCTGGAGGACCTTCATGCCTCGCCGCTTTCCACCGCGAGGATTCACCACGACGGCAAAGCGCCGGGCGGTCATGGCAACCCAGCCTTGGCGACCTGGAAGGCGCGCTTGGCGCTGTCGAGCCCGACGCCGAGCGCCTCTTTCAGATCGAGATCTTTTTTGAGCCAATTCTTCTCGCGGTCAATTTGCTTTGCGGCGTCTTCACCAATGCGGGCGGAAAACGCCGTGGGAGCGGCGGGAAAGGGAAAATCGCTGCCGTGCAACAGCCGATCACGAACGTTGGGCACATAGAACGAGGTGCGGTCCCAGTCGGGCGTACCGTCGCGGTCGTAGACAGCATCCTGACCAAGAATCGCGGCCTTGCTGAGTCCGGAACCCTCCACTTGCTCGACGAGCACTTGTTCATAGCGCTCGTCGAGCGTCTTGCCCTTCTCGCGCAGCCGCAGGGCTAAGACGAGGAACTTGAACTGTAAGCCGTCGGTGATCGGCTTCGACATTCGGCAGCCCGTACCTCCGTCGCCGGTGCCGAACAGATGCACATGGATGTCGAGGGATGGCTCTCTCGCCCGGACCTCCTCGCTCGCCGCACCTGCCGCTCGGCTCGCCAGCCATGGCGCCGTGAGGGCGCTGACAAGGAAACGTCGTCGGTCCGATGTGCTGTTCATGATCGTAATCTACCCGATTTTTGCGTTATCTGCCGAGCAAGGCAATCTTATCCTTCGCGTTGGTGGCTGGGGCAAAGCATAAGCGATGCCCCGGTTTCGTTCGAGCTGCTTGGTTCTCTGGGCATGGCCCAACACGACGCATTCATGTGCGTAGGGAGGACAAGACCCGGGGCACCGCGCAGCGGATCGGCGAGCGCCGGCCCACCATTACCACGGGCGATTCCCGCCCCGTACGGATATAATCAAATGCGGTCGTTACGGGCAGCGAACAAAAGGAACCGACCCTCCGGGCGTCGCCATGTACGAACGCTTCACAGACCGCGCTAGGAAGGTCATGCAACTGGCCAACCTCGAAGCGAAGCGGTTCAACCACGAGTACATTGGCACCGAGCACGTCCTGCTGGGTCTGGTCGCGGAAGGCAGCGGCGTGGCGGCCAACGTGCTCAAGAACCTCGACGTCGACCTGCCCAAGGTTCGCCTCGAGGTCGAGAAACTCGTGCCAAGCGGCCCAGACATGGTCTCCGAGGGCAAACTCCCGCAAACGACGCTGGCCAAAAAAGTTATCGAGTACTCGATGGAGGAAGCCCGCAAGTTGAACCACAACTACGTCGGGACGGAACACCTTCTGCTGGGCCTCTTGCGTGAGCAGGAAGGGGTGGCGGCGCAGGTGTTGATGAACCTGGGCTTGAAGCTGGAGGAGGTCCGCCAGGTGGTGCATGATCTGCTTGGCACAGACAGCGAGTGCGATCGCGCGGTAGTGAGCCAGCCGACTCAAGGCGATCTGCACAGACGCTTCACGGATCGTGCGCGCAAGGTCATGCAACTTGCGAACCAGGAAGCGCAGCGGTTCAATCACGAGTACGTCGGCACCGAGCACCAACTGTTGGGATTGATCAAGGAAGGGAGCGGTGTGGCGGCCAACGTGCTCAAGAACCTCGGCATGGACCTGCGCAAGATTCGCCTCGAGGTCGAGAAGCTCGTGCAGAGCGGGCCGGATATGGTCATCATGGGCCAGCTCCCGCAGACGCCACGGGCCAAAAACGTCCTCGTTTACGCAATGGAAGAAGCCCGCAATCTGAACCACAACTACGTCGGCACGGAACACATCCTGTTGGGCCTTTTGCGCGAGCAGGAAGGGGTGGCGGCGCAGGTGCTGATGAACCTCGGCCTGAAGTTGGAGGAAGTCCGCAAGGAAGTGTTGAATCTTTTGGGTCACGGCTTCGACGCGGGCGAGGCGCA
>DATLQY010001116.1:0-18969 GCA_035534975.1 Pirellulales bacterium | reverse complement strand
GGCTCGAACATCCATTTCTGAGCTTCACCCATACGGTGACTCCGTTCATCGTCCGTGGCACCCCTTGCAGATGCTGGATTTTACGGACAAAATCAAAAAGTCAAGCGGCTGCGCGGCATTTGCTGGTGAATAGACCGGGATAAGACACGGATTAGAGAAGAGGCCACCGGTACTCCGTTGCACGACTCCGGATACCGATTTCCACTTCGACATCCTAACGTGCATCTACCCAAACTGCCCAAACTGCGACAAATCGCCCACTAAAAATCGCGAAGATCTCGAACTGGTAAATGGAGCGCGGTCCGTTAGTTCAGCCGGGCCAGCGCAGCCAGGGCTTCCCGGACTTTTTCGATGCTCCCGACCTGGCCGACGAGTTTCTTCGCCAGCACCAGGTCGTTGATGTTGAGCGAGTTGCTGGCGACTGGCGCCACACCGCCGACTGCTGTCTTGCGGCGGCGTTTCCGCTTCTTCATCCCCATGCTTGCCAAAACCTGACTCACATGGGTGTGCAAGACCTCGACGCCACGAGCCTTGAGAACGGCAACCACGTCCTTGGGCCTCACCGGCTTCTCCATGCCGCCGGCTACTTCACGGATCAAGTCGGCCTTGGTGGCACCGGCTGAACCGTTGGTCGATGCGGCGGATTTCTTTGCCGCCTTTTTCGCCGCTTTCTTTTTCTGCCCGGCAGCCTTCACACTGTACACGAGGCCGGGAGTCACCTTCATGCCTTCGGCCTTCAAACCATCCACCACCTCTTGTGCGTTGGCGGCCGGATTTTTTGAAAGGTAGCCCCGGATCGCCTTGCTTCGGTTCGGGCCCTTTGTCTTGGTTTTTGCCATTCGTCAAATCTCCTTTGCTGTGCCCACATCTGTTTTTAACAGAATAGCCTCGCCGGCAAGAAAACGCAACTACTTGTCAAGGGTTAGCTCGCCACCAAGAGTCCAGCGCCTCCAACGCACGAAGTGAGTGGGCGTACCTGTCTGAATACACTCGCATGAACTCCAAGAAGGCGACTACTGCGTTTCGCTGAGGCGTTGTCAGCAGTGAGAATTGGGATAGTTTGAATCGCCGCCTGTTGGTCATCATCAATCTCTCTTCCCGCTTCCCTGTTTCCCCTTCCAGAACCGGCAAAAAGGGCAGTCGCCACCGACTTCGAAATCCTTGCCTTCTTCGTGTGGGCAGCCGATGTTCCCTTCTGTCGCCACGACCGACCGGACCCGATGCCGCTCGAAAAACTCCTTGATCTGTCGCTGCACCTTGGGATTGTTTTTCACGTTGGTTCCCATCCATCGTTCGAGGATCGGCCCAGCTCCCTCGTGCTTGATGACACCGGCCACGATCTTGGTCGTCCGCTTGTCGTCGGGACCATACAGGGCCACCGTTCCAAGCGGGTACTTTCGCTGCGAGTCCTGGTGCGCATCGCTCATCGCTGATGCGTGGAGGAGGTCGGTTTCTTCTGGACGCCCGCCCTTGCCACAGCAGTGCTTGTACTTTCGACCGGAGCCGCAGGGGCATGGATCGTTTCGCCCGATTCGAGGTTGCTTCCGAACCACCGTAACTGGTGGCTCGATAACTTCTTGCTCTTCTTCTACCTCTATTTCTTCCTCGCCGCCGCTGTGTTCTTTGCGCCACTTGGCCCTAAACTCCCGGTCGTGCGTTGAGTCTTCGAGCCAGGCGTCGAACTCCGGGAACCGCTCGCCGAGCAGCTTGCAGGCGACCAGCAGAGCCGAGCGGACATCCAGCACATCGGGATCGAGAGGTGTGCTGAGAATGTACTGGCGTGCCGGTTCGATGCCCTCGGTGGCAAAGTTCATCAGAACTGATTTGAGCAACAAGCCTTGAATCAGTTTGTCCTCCTCGACCGGCACCAAGTCGAGGGCCGTTTGTACGCTCAGGTCGGAATGGATGTACTCCAGCATGTGGGCCGCCGCCATGCGAAAAGTCCAAGTGGCGGTGGGCCATTCCTTGGGGAATTGTCGGACGACGGCCTCGGTGCCGATCTTGACCAAGGCGTGCTGGCATTCTTCAAAAAGCCAATCATCCTCAGTGTCCACCGCCTTCAACAAATCCGGGACCGCCGCTTCGAGTCGCCACTTGCCGGATAGCATCATGGCAAAGCCCTGCATCCAGTTCTCCAAGTAGCGGGTGTCGCCACGAACGATGTCCAGCACCCTTTCGGCGAACTGGTCTTTGTGTTGGCCCAGGGCTTCGACCAGCCAGCAACCATGATCGAATTCCTCGTCCGAAATGGTTTCGTGCTCGATATGTTCTTTGCAGAACTCACCCAGGGCAACCCAGAGTTCATCTGGTGGCCTCGACATGAGCCAGATACGTTCGCCAATTTGTTCCTTGTATCCGTCGTCAAGGGCCTCCAGATTCATGATTTGCGCTTCATGGGGCTTCAGCAAGCCGGGGTCGGCACCTCGCAAGGCCACCCAACAGTGAATGACCAATTGAAATTCATCGTCGGTTGTCTTTCGCCCAATCGGCTTCAACTGGTCGATGAACCAGCGGATCGTTTCATCGGTCTGCACGATACGGGCGAGGAACGCATACGCCCGAAAGGCATCGTTCCAGCCGTACCGCTCGATGGCCTGGATCACGAGCGGCATGATCGTGGTGTCCGGGCTGAACGCATAGGAGAAGTAAAAGGCGGCATCACTCCGCACGTCCTTGTCGGCGTGAAGAAGGGCGTCCTTGACTAGCTCGGCGGGCAATCGCATCGAAGAACTCCGGGGGATGCCGACCATTTTACCGCATCGTGGCTCCCCATGCCCAGACGGTCCCTTCATGTCGGCCGACCTGCTACAATGGCAGCCGACCCGAGCGTGAGGTTCAAGGCAATGTTCCGTTATTCGTTAGCCCGCCTGATGGGCGTGGTCCTTGTCGTGGCGATCACGTTGGGGGTCGTTCGTTTTTTTGGCCCCTTGGGATTGATCGTCGCCGTCGGTGCTTTTCTAGGGAGCCTGCTGCCCGTCCTTTTTTCGAAACGACGAGGGCTCGATCCAACGCTTGGATTTTGCAGCGTCCTATTTGCCGTCTGCGGGGTAATGATCGGGATCAACCTGGTTCGACCAAGCGAACTTGTGCCCGGGCAGCCGTTTGTCTTTGAGGGTGCCTTGCTCGGCGGCATGTACTGGGTGATAGCAGTTTGGTTACGCCTCACGGATGACTCGGCGTTGATCGAAGAGCCGCAACGTGCGAAACCATCGAAATACCTGGTTTTCGCTGGACTGGCAGTTGCGTTCGGGCTGCTCGTGCCAGCCATGCTGTACGCCGTCGCCGTGATGCTCAAAAACCCGTGGGAGCATCTGCCCTTTCGCCTGCTCCAAGGGCTTGTTGTCGGCTCGCTGTTTGCCGTACCGTGCTTTTTGGCCTGGCTGCTCCACGTTCTTCATCGGCGACGAGGCCCCGTGTCAAATTCGCGGCGGAAAATCCGGTTGACATGTCGGGTGGCGGAACTGGCCATCGGGACCGTTCCAGCGCACCGAAAGAACCAGGCGGCGTCAAACGGCTCGATTTATGATCCGCCGGCGGCGTCGAGGGATTGATCGACAGGTTGGCCGGTGAACAACTCCAGCCCTTCCTTCTCGCAGATGCCCTGCCAGGCGGCGTAGGCTTTCTCCACGCGCTCGGGCGTCCACGGTTCGCGCGAGAAGGTTGCCTCATTCAATGCCGATCGGAGCCAGCCGCTCTGCGAAGTAGCGCTCGATCTCCACCCGTTACGCATCAAGCCCAGATTCGGCGGGCGACTTTGCCTTGTGGGTGATCCATGCGTGCCTGGCGTATCCCCATGCTTTCGCCATTTTCTGCTCCTTGTCCGCGTCCTTGGCTGGCGGCTTGCTTGTACCCTGGCGCGGCGCCGGCCCGAGGCAAGCACGCCGCGGCCGGACTCGGGGGCTTGGCTTTGGGGTTTGTCGAATTGGGACTAGTGTCATTTCGCCGTCGCCGCTCACCCGGGGGCAAACGGCGGGGCCGATTTGACGAGGGGATGCCGGTCCCTGCGTTTGGAGCCGTGACGACCGCCAAGACCCCGGTCCAATCAGCGCCGTCTGGTTTGTGCCAACGTCGCGTGGTAGCCTGTCGTGATCCGCGACGAGCCCACGACCATGAACGACGAGAACCCCTACGCCTCGCCCGAAACCGTTGGCGACGGCGAACCGAATACGAAGCCCACCTGGCTTCAGGCACATTGGCAGTCGATTCGCGGAGGGCTCGCGATCGCATGCTTCGCGTTCACGGCCATGTACGTTCAATTCATGGTGCTTGGGTTCTTCATCGAATCGAAATCGAATTTCACTGACGTTGCGGGACTTTGGGCCATCGCCGGCTGCGCGATGCTCGGTGTGGCCTGTGCTCTGATGGGCTGGGGCGCCCGCTCGCGCCGCAATGGCATAGCCTTGGCCGGCATTGCGCTCGTTGCGATTCCCTGGCTCGTGGTTCGTCTTGTCAGGATGATGCTTCGGTAGCTTCGTGATCCGGGTGGCCGATACGTCTCGCCGGCACAATCTGCCGGTCAGCCGGTCGCTACCGTTTGGCCGTCTTGGCGTTCCCGCCGATGGTAGAGCCGCCGGGCAACAAGGCCGCCCGCGAAGCCCAACAGGATCGACCAGAGCCACTTCGCGATTTCCCCGAAGGCTTCCACGTCAACCGTCGCCGACTGCTGGACCGGGTTAGTCACGTAAATCGACGTGGTGTACGGTGAACCACCGGGCGTCACCGCGTAGCCGTTAGCCCATTGTTGCAAGTTCTCGGTAGGCCCGGGCAACAAGGTCCCGCCTTCCGTGACGGTCGGCTCGCCCGCCGTGTAGGCCACGGACTGCGGCGTAAGATAAGGACCTGCCGTCGTCTGCACGCTCGATGTTGGTGCTGGGTAAAGTACAGACCGGAGTTCGCCTGAGACATACCCAGTCGGAATGAAGAATGGAATATTTGCCCACTGCAATGCGACGTAGCCCCACGCAAACGCGGCGTAGCCGAGCCAAAACGCACGCCTCGCGTTCCGCCCATACGCGGCCGCCAGCACTGCGTAGAAAAGGCACCCCAGCGACGAGGCCGACACGACGACCAGCCAGAGTTGCGACGGTCTGGCCAGCGCGGCGCAGGCCACGGCGACAACGGCGACGAACCCGAACATCGCCAACAGGGAGAAGTGGAACCTGTGCATGGTGACCTCCGTGGTTGATCCCCTTGAGCCGGCCGACGCCGACCGCCGACGACGATGCTAACACGGCCGGCGTCGTTCGTGCCAGACGAGTCTTGGCCGCTGCCCTCGCTTGGCCGCCCGAACCCCTGGTCGTGTCGCCGAAATCGGCCTGTTCCAGCCTCTCTTGCCCGCCGCCCACCGGCGCGTCATGCTGATGGCATGGCCAAACCGCTTGCCAAGCTCGTTGCCCTGATCACGCCCAAGCGGCGATGGGCGCAGTTCAGCTTGGCCACGCTGTTGGCCGTTGTGGCCGTGCTCTGCGTGGCATTGAGCCAGGTCGTCGTTCCCGCCCAGAGACAGCGCAGCGCCGTGGTTGCCATTGAAGCGCTCAAGGGAGCCGTCGACTACTTCGGATTCGGGGAACCCGACCCAAAGGCGAGTGAGGCATTCCCCAAGGCGTTCCTACGACGGTGGCTGCCGCGGGACTACATTGATAACGTGCGACAGGTTCATCTCTACAACAGCCAGGTCACGGACGCCGGCCTAGCCCACCTGCAAGGATTGACCGGGCTGGAAACGCTTAAGCTCAACGGCAGTCAAGTCACGGACGCCGGTATGGCGCACTTGCAAGGGCTGACGGAACTGAAATCGCTTGATTTCACCAACACCCAAGTCACGGACGCCGGCCTGGCTCGCGTGCAAGGGCTGACGCGTCTGCAAAAGCTTTTCCTCGGTAAGACCCAAGTCACGGACGCTGGGCTGGCCCACCTGCGAGGGCTGACGGGGTTGCGATCGCTTTCTCTCGGTCGTAATCAAATCACGGACGCTGGCCTGGCCCATTTGCAGGGGATGACCCGGCTGGAAGCGCTAAACCAGAGTCACGGACGCTGGGCTGGCGCAACTGCAAGGGTTGACGGGGCTAAAACAGCTTTATCTCAACGGCACTCGAGTCACGGACATTGGCCTAACCCACCTGCAAGGGTTGTCGGGGCTGCAAGTGCTTGATTTCCAAGGCACCCAAGTCACGGACATGGGGCTGGCGCGCCTACAAGGGCTGACGGGGCTTCAAGGGCTTTTTCTCGGTCGTACTCAAGTCACGGACGCTGGCCTGGCGAAACTCCGGCAGGCATTGCCGAATTGTCAGGTCTCTAGCCCGTGACACGTCGGCACCCGCCCCTTGGCCGTGAGCATCGCCACGATCGCGGCAACGATCGTATTCCCAGCGGAGAACCCATCGACGGTCGACACCACGCCGGGAGACAGGGGTAGGTGGCCACGATTGCACCCAGGCCCCGATTCGGTTTCGGGTTGCCCAGGCGTAGCCGGAGCCGAGCTCGGCCACGGGTGGATGGGCGCCGACGAAGCCTGCCCCATGTCCCAGGCGGCAGCCCAAATTGACGGCGCCGACGGCCTCGGGGTAACGGAAATAGCGGGTGTCATGACACCCGCAAGGACCCATTTCGGCACATTTCCGCACATTCGTAGTGAACAGCCGAAAACGCACGAAAAGCCCATGAAACCCCCGTTTTTCCGGGGTTTTCATCAAATCGCGTACACTATTGCAACTGTATGGTTTCTCCAGCACATCGAAGTGAGTCTCGGCGATCCCGACAAAGTGACCAAATCACTGATTCTCTGGACCTACGATCCCAAGTTAGAAAAGTTCGTGGCATGGGCGTTTCAATCGAACGGCAACGTGGTTTCATCGACCGGCAAATGGGATTCAACGAGCAAAGCATTTGCACTCGCCACCGTCGAGCCGCCGAGCAAGATGAGGGAACAGTTCCTCGACGCACAAACCATCAAAGGCAATCTGACGTTCATCGACAACGGCGGTATGAACATGGTGTGGACCCGGAATCGACAGGCGGAATCGGAAGGAAAGGCGACCCGTCAACAATGGAGCAAGGTCGGCACACCCATCCAGCCTTTGCCATTCGAACTCAAGAAGCTCCAACCGCTCATCGGCGAGTGGGACTCGGAGATCGGCCCTACAGGACCTTTGCTCGAACGTTCGGATGACAGATCAAAGGGGCAAATGACGGTCCAGTGGATTCTCGATGGACGCTATTTACTCATCAGCACGGAAAACGGAAAGGGCCGCTTCTTCTGGATTATCGGGTACGATCCAGCCAAAGGGAAATACCGAAGGATTACGTTCACGAACTCCGGTCAGTCCCCCGTGTCCGACGCCTGGCAGTCGAAGTCGGCGGTAGGTGGTGTCCATTCCGTGTTGCTGGCCTTTCGGCCGAAGTAGGCGTGCCTAGTTCTTGGGCAACCGATTTTATGGCTGCCATAGAACGACGTGGCCGCCCGTCGCGATCATCCACCAAATCCAGATGGCAATCATCGGCAGAAAGAAAGCCAATGGCCGAAGGTCGATGAACGGTCGATCATCGCAACCGTTCTTTTGGTGAATCGGATATTCGTACCACTTCTTCTCACGAATTGGAAAGCGGAATCGGTCTCGCATGCCTGAATTCTACCCGCCCAGCACGGCCACGAAAAGATCATCAAAGGTCGCTGCCCGGTCCCCGATGATCGCCATCCCCGCGGCCAAAATCGATGGACGCGGGGCCGGTACATCAATCTTGCCGCCTTTCTTCCCGCGGCGGCCTCGTCAGGTAGAGCCACTTGGCCGTCACGCCGCCGATGAAGCCGAACAGCAGGGCGAACAGGGCGTGGCCAGTGCGGAGGACAAGCTCAGTGGAAGGGCCAGCCCCATGCAACTGTTTTTGTATTTGGCCGTGAATGTGATTCAGCAGGTAGCTCGTCGGCAGATGCTGTCCCAGGCCGGTTTCCAACCAGGGAGCCATCACGACCACCAGGTAGCCCCAGCCGCAAACGGCCATGCCCGTCCAGAAGGCCCTGGCCTGGCCGAGGCGGAACAGGGCGCCGAGGATGGCGGCGAAGAGCAGCGGCACCGTCACGGCCATGGTCAGGCCGGCCCAGAGCGGCGAGGCGAAGCGAATTGCGGCCGTGCCGAAGGCGGCGAATAAGACCATGCCGAACAGGGTGGTCAGCGAAAAGCGGAAGACGTGGGTGCCGGATGACATGGCTCGACTCCTGAACGTTTCTAGTGCAGTTTTCGCCAGATGACGTTGCCGGCCTTTCCGATCAACAGCCATTCGCCACCCTCCCATTCGGGCGGCAGGTGAGTGGCAATTTCGACCAGCTTTCCGCCGCGGTGGACCCACGCGAATCCATTGGTGAAATCCCACGCCTCGTTGTAATCGAGCGGGATGACGAACTTGCCGGTCTTGTCGATATAGCCCCAGCGGTCCCCTTTGCCGTAGCAGCCTTCCGTCTTCAAAGGCGACCAACTCCCCAAACACCCCGACGGTGAATCGTTTCCGTGCTGTGTGTGTTGATTGCTGGGGTCCATTTGCACCACCCATCGGCCCACCCCGACCAACATCGTGAACCTACCACGACGGCAGATGGTCTGCAAAGGAATTCGTGCCAGCGGTTGTATCCTTGAGGCGAAAGCGGCCAAGATGCCGAACACGGTAGGCTGGAAGTTGATGCAGTTCATCTTGGGCCCCAACTTCCCGATGGTATCCCGCCACTCCGTCATCACGGCGGTGGGCTGTATCGGCCTGGGCCGATCCAACCCTGGTAGTCGCTGACCAGCACGCTGCCGGCGAACCTCGAAGCCAGAGCCTCCATCGCGATTCACAACTACTGCTGGCGTCGCCGGAAGCCCGGCAAGACCGGCCGACGGTTGCCCACCCCCGGCAGATCATCCGTGGACGTTCGCCGAGTTGTCCTCGGCCGCGTAGTCCGCGAACGGCTTGGTGAAGAAGCGGCTTTGAGTTGCAGTGGCCGGAAGCAATTCGGTCCGACCAGCCGGTTAGCCGTGTTTAAGCGGAATAACCGCCACTTCGACTGGCATTTAGGGAATCCACAAGGTATAGGGGTAATGCGTAGCGATCTCCCCTTGCCTTGTGGTGTCCCAGCATGATCGAACCCAGACGCGTCCCCGCGCCATCTTCGGCGTGTTTCCAAAGGGCCAGGGACCTTCTCCTGGCCTGTCTGCTCGTGGTCGCGGGCTTGCGCGCGGTGCATGCCGCCGCACCGCAAACCGACGCCTTGGAGCTCTGGTTGCGGGAGCTCGAACGCTCGGTGCCCCGCGAGGCAGCGGATTATTCGGCGGCTACCCCCCGGGCGGTGGCGAAAGCGGCGAATGCGGTCGAACAATGGATGACCCAACGGGCAAGTTTCAAACAAGCCCGCACTCCGGCCGAAATCCATGACGTCATGCGCCATTTGCTGGAGGGCAAGTCGCGCGTCGATCAGTTGCTCGACGATGCCTTCGATTTGCGGCGGCAGTTTTCTTCTTTGCCCCTCGGCGACGAACAACGGGCGGCGGCGCGCGGGTACCTGCGGACCACGAGCCAATTGATCGACCTCTCGGGCCGCTTGCGTTACCTGCATGTCGATGCACTCTTGATTGCCGTCCCCAAGTTGATGAACCGGCCGGCCGACCGCAAGCGGCTGATCGACCTCTTGATTGCCCATCGCAGCTCCGCCGGGGCGATGATCGTAACCCAGCAAGTCCTGGGTCCTGTCGCGGCACCGGCCCGCGCCATCACCGATCCGGCGGAGGCGAAGAAACTCTTGGAATTGATCGCCGTCACGGGCGAACGCTCGCTTTTGCCACAGGTGATCGCCCTGCTGGAAGGCGACGGCGTGGGGGTCGAGCTGGCCGTGGAGGCGGCCGATGTGGTCCGCCGCATTGGCCTGCCGCAAGACCCATGGCCCGGGACCGAGGAAAAGCTGCCACCGCCGGCCGTCACCGCCGAGCGCCTGCACGAGATCTTGTCACGGATCGAGGCAACGTCGTTGAAGGGCGAATCGGCTCGCCGCCATACGGAATTGCTCGCCTGGCTGGCGGAGCGTCGCGACAAGGGGCTGACGGAAGAGAGCTATCGCGTGGGCACGCTCGAGGTGCGGCCGGGCGATTGGATGCTGATGCGCAACCCGTCGCCCTACAACCAGTTCACCGACCTTTCGCCGGGCTTGTTCACGCACGTCGGGGTGGCGACGCTCGAACGCGGCGCGGACGGCATCCAGCGAATGGTGATCGTCGATTTACCCGAGCGCGGCAGCCACATCCCGGCCACGAACGTCGACGCCTACCTTGAACGCACATTGCACTATTGCTTCCTGCGGCACCCCAATCCGGCGGTGGCCCAACCGATGGCCAAGGCAGCGCGCGACGTGATCGGCAACGAATCGCAGTTCGACTTGAACTTTCTCACTTCGCGCGTGCTCGATCTCAAGGGGCAGCCGCTGGCCGGCAGGAAGATTCACACCTATTGCGCCGGATTGCTCATGGTGTGCGCCTTGCAGACACCCGCCGATCGCAGCGAGTTCTTTCCCATCGCCGACGGTCCCGCCGGCGGCATGACCAGCGAGAACCTGGCGAAACTGGGGCTGTCGATCGGCCAGGACTTCCTTTCGCCGACCGGCGCGTTGTTCTCGCCGAAACTGGAAGTCGTCGGCCGCCGCGAGGCGATGTACGACCCGGCGCGCGAGGTGGAGGAGGCGATCTTCGACCATTTCGCCCACCTCCTGGCCACGCGGACGCTGGTGCCTTCGCCCGATTGGTTCCAGTCGATGCGGCTGAAGCTGGCCGAAGCCTCGAAGCACAACCCCCTCTTGGCGGAGGCGATCGCCCGGGCGGCCAAAGTCAGTGCCGACACCGATTTGGTCTCGGCCGCCAAGGCGGCCGCGGTGGTCGAGACGCTCGACGAAATCGCCTTCGGCGCCAGTGCCGAGTTTCTCGATGCCCGCGACATTCTGCTCGAGGGTTCGGAGCAGGAACTGATCGCCGACGGGGCCGACGCCGAAGAGCTGAAGGAGGTCCGCGCCTACCGCCGCCGTCATAGCTCGCTCTACGATCGTGTGCGGCGCGGCCAGGCTTCGCGGAGGCAGCTCCGCGTCGAATTGGTCGACCACTACATTCGCTGGGGGAAGGCCGAGTTGGAACGGCGGTTCTTCAGCCCGGCGAAGTCGAAATAGACTGAAGTCAATACAGACGGCTACCCGCCAAGCCGTGGGGCAGGTTTCCAAGGGGCCATTCAAGGTTATGGCAGGTTGGAAACCTGCCCCACGGGCGACGTGTTGACACCGACCGCGCGGGGTGGTTATCAACTAGAGTATAGGGAGGAAAGACATCTCGTCGCATGCCCTTGTTCACAAGCCATATCTTTATCTGTTGCAACCGGCGCGAGCCCGGCAACAGCCGCGGTTGTTGCAATCCCGACGGTAGCGAGGCCCTGCGCCAATGCTTCAAGGCGGAGCTCAAGCGGCGCAGCCTGGGACCGCTCGTGCGTGCCAACCAGTCGGGTTGCCTGGACCAGTGTGAATTGGGGCCCACCGTGGTGATCTATCCTCAACAGATCTGGTACGGCGGCGTGCGGCTGGAAGACGTGGGGCGGATCATCGAAGAGACGGTCATCGGCGGCCGGGTGCTGGAAGACCTGCTGATTCCGGTCGAAAGATTGAATGCGAAATCGTGCCGCCCGGCTTGATACCGCACAAGTGCCAGATTCTAATCAAATTAACCGACGCGGCCGGGACGTTGGCTCGCGCGAAATACCGAAGGAGGGAGAACGAGGCGCCATGAAACGAACGACGATCACCATCTGGACCGTGGTCCTGGTCTGCTGCCTGGCGACCGGGACGCTGTGGAGCAAACCCAAGAAGGGCAAGAACGGCAGCGAGAACAGTCCCTCCGACAAAAGCGACGGCGACGACGACGGGCTGCCCAGCGACAAGCGGCTTTTGGCGATCTACAAGGAATTCATCGTCGAAACGTTGAAGGTCGCCAGGGAATACGAGAAGAACAAAGACGTCGACGGCGCGCGGACCTGTTACGAGCAGATCCTGAAACTGGTGCCGAACCAGGCGACCGCGAAGAAAGCGCTGGAGGATATCGAGGGCAAGGAACTTTCGGCAAAGGAGAAGAGATTCAACGTCAATGCCAACGAAAGCTGGCAAGACACCGGGGTCGAAGTGATCGATGGCAAGCCGATCTCGATCACCGCCGAAGGAACGCAATTCTGGACTTTCAAGATGTCGCAGCAGATTGGCCCCAAGGGAATGCAAATCCCCGAGGAATTGAAGGAATTCAATCTTGGTGAGCTGATTGGCGCCATTTTCAAAGAAGGAACCGACCCCAAAGAAGTCAAGCCGTTCTCCGTTGGCGAAGAAGCCACGTTCGTCGCCGAGCAATCGGGCCGGTTGTACCTGCGAATGTACGACATGATCGATCCGAAGGACAACTCCGGCCGGATGAACGTGCTCATCCGCGGCACGTTCGAAAAGGTAAAGTAGATCCCAGGCAAGTTGCCTTGGTTGCCCTACGCAATTACCCAATCCGGACTGCCAACATTCCCTCCGCCCGGCGCGCACGAGGATTCGCGATGACATCGCCCGCCTGTTCCGTGCTCCTCGCGCTCGCCGTGGCCGCGGGCCAGGTTGCGGCGTCGCGCGGCGACGAGCCGCTAGTGTTCAATCGCGACATTCGGCCGATCCTTTCGGAAAACTGCTTCAAGTGCCACGGTCCCGATAGTGCCGCGCGCAAGGCTGAGCTGCGGCTCGACCGCCGCGAAGCCGCCCTGGAACAGGGGGCCATCGTGCCGGGCGATCCGGATCAAAGCGAGCTCGTCACGCGGATTTTCTCCGGCGACGACGAAATCCGCATGCCGCCCGCCGATTCGCACAAGAGCCTCACGGAATTGCAAAAAGAACGCCTCCGCCGCTGGATCGCCGAAGGCGCCGTGTACCAGGCCCATTGGTCGTTCATCCCCCTGGCCGCCAGCGTGCCCATTCCCCGGCCCGACGCTTCGGATCGCTGGGTGCGCACGCCGATCGACGCATTCGTGCTCGATCGCTTGCGCCGTGCGCGGATCGAGCCGGCCGTGGAGGCGAGTCGCGAAAAATGGCTGCGCCGCGCGGCGTTCGACCTGACGGGCCTTCCGCCGACGTTGGAGGAACTCGACCGCTTCGCGGCCGATCCATCGCCCGACGCTTACGAACAGGTCGCCGAAAGGCTCTTGGCCGCGGGGGCTTTCGGCGAGCGGATGGCGGGCGACTGGCTCGACGTCGCTCGTTACGCCGACACCTTCGGCTACCAGTCGGACCGCGACATGCACGTTTGGCCGTGGCGCGATTGGGTGGTCCGAGCCTTCAACGCGAACCTATCGTACCGCGACTTCATCGTCTGGCAAACGGCGGGCGACTGGCTCGACCCATCGACCGCTACGCCGGCACCGCGCGATCGGGTCCTCGCCACCGCCTTCAATCGCCTGCACCGCCAAACGAATGAGGGGGGCAGCATCGAGGAAGAATTCCGCGCGGCCTACGTCTCCGACCGCGTGCAGACCAACGGCACGGCCTGGCTCGGCCTGACGCTCGAATGCGCCCGCTGCCACGACCACAAGTACGACCCCGTCACCCAGAAGGAATACTACCAGTTCAGCGCTTTCTTCGACAACATCGACGAGCACGGGCTTTACTCGCACTTCACCGAAACGGCCCCCACGCCGACCTTGCTCCTGTACGAGGGCGACCAGGAGCCACGGCACCGGGAGCTGCTGGCGAAAATTCGCGAGAGCGAGGCCTCACTGGCACAAACCCGTGCCGAAGCCCAACCGCGGTACCAGGCCTGGCTGCAATCGTCGCCGCCGCCGATTGAAAGGCCGAAGCCGGACGCGGAATTCAATTTCGAAACGGCCCAGCCGCAAGGCGAAAACAAGCCGGTAGCGGGCAAAGTGGGCCAGGCGTACCAGTTTGGCGGCGACGAGGCCTTTGTCTGCAAAGGCGCCGGCGCGTTCGGCCGCGCCACGGCGTTCAGTTTCGCGCTCTGGGTCAAACCGGCCGAGCAGAAGCCACGGATGATCGTATTGCACCGCTCGGCCGCCGCCGAAGACGCCGCCTTCCGCGGCTATTCGTTGACGCTCGACGACGGCCACCCCGTGTTCTCGATGGCTCACTTCTGGCCGGGCAACGCGATCCAGGTGCGTTCCGCGGCGAGCGTGCCCAACGGCGAATGGACGCACCTGGTCGTGACTTACGACGGCACAAGCCGAGCGGCCGGAGTGAAAATGTACCTCGGCGGCGCGCCGCTGGCGCTGGAAGTCGTGCGCGACCGGCTCACGCGCGACATCACCTATCGCGCCGAGTGGGGCGATTCCAGCGCCGGTTCGGTCGAGCTTGGCCTGGGCGCTCGTTTTCGCGACGTGGGATTCAAGGACGGCGCGATTGACGAACTTGAGGTCTTCAACGGCGAGCTCACGGCGCTTGAGGCACTACTGGTCGGTGGATTCACGCCCGGCGGTACCGTGCCGGCCGCCACCGCCGAGGAGGAGGAGGAGCGTTTCGCACATTACCTCGCGCGCCACGATCCGGCATACCAGCAGGCGCGGGCGGCGCTGACCGCGTTGCGACAGCAGGAAAACGAATTGGTTGGCCAGGTGCGCCAGATCATGGCAATGGCCGAGCTTCCCTGGCGCAGGCCGACCTACGTGCTCCGCCGCGGCGCGTACGATGCCCGCGGCGAGCGCGTCGAACCGGGTACTCCCGCCGGCGTCTTCCCCTTTCCCGCGGAATACCCGCGCAACCGGCTTGGGCTGGCCCAATGGATCGTCGACGAGCGCAACCCCTTGACCGCCCGCGTGGCCGTGAACCGTTTCTGGCAGATTTTCTTCGGCCACGGGCTGGTTGCCACGCCGGAAGATTTTGGCGGCCAGGGACAGCCGCCGACGCACCCCGAGCTGCTCGACTGGCTCGCACGGCATTTCATCGACAGTGGCTGGGACGTTAAGGCGCTCGCGAAGCTGATCGTGCTGTCTTCGACGTACCGGCAATCATCGTCGCCTCGCGACACCAGGCTGTTTGCCGACGATCCAGACAACCGGCTCTTGGCCCGCGGCCCGCGGCACCGGCTCTCGGCCGAGCAGATCCGCGACAACGCGCTGTCGGTCAGCGGGCTCTTGGTCCAGCGGATCGGCGGTCCCAGCGTGCGTCCCTATCAGCCCGCCGGTTTATGGGAAGAGTCGGGTACCGGCAAGAGTTACACCCAGGACCATGGCGAGGGCCTTTACCGCCGCAGCCTCTACACGTTTTGGCGCCGGACGTCGCCGCCGCCAGGCATGCTCTCGTTCGACGCGGTCAGCCGCGAGGTCTGTACCGCCCGGCGCGAGCGGACCGCCACGCCGCTCCAGGCGCTGGTACTCCTGAACGACCCGCAATTCGTCGAAGCGGCGCGGGTGCTGGCGGAGAAGCTGATCCACGAACACGCGGCCGAGGTCGAGCGCCGGCTGCGCGCGGCATTCCGGCTCTTGACGAGCCGCGAGCCGACGGCCGACGAAACGAAGGTCCTGGTCACGCTCTACGCCGAGCAACGGGCCGATTTCGCCCTGGCTCCCGGATCGGCCAAGGCCTTTCTCGACACGGGCGAAGCGCCGCGCGACCAGCGCCTCGACCTTGCCGACCACGCCGCCACCGCGGCCGTCGTGTTGGCGCTTTTGAACTTCGACGAGTGCGTGACGAAACGGTAACACCCGCCCTTGGACAATCAAGATGCGACTCGCCTTCAGCTCCAACGCCTACATGAACTTCTCGATCGAGGAGACGATTGGTCGCATCGCGGCGATCGGCTATGCCGGAATCGAGGTCCTGTCCGACGTGCCGCACGCCTGGCCGGCCGGCCTGTTGCCCGAACGGAAGCAGGCGATTCGCGATTGCCTTCGTGAACACGGACTGGCCGTCTCGAACGTGAACGGCTTCATGATGAACGCCGTCGCCGACCCGCGGCAGCCCTATTGGCACCCCTCGTGGATCGAGCCCGACCGGCACTACAGGGCCATCCGCCGCGAACATACCAGGCGGGCCCTGAGATTAGCGAAGGAAATCGGCGCCAAGAACTTGCAGACCGAGCCGGGCGGGCCGCTGGCGCCGGGCGAGTCGTGGGAAGACGCCGCCAAAGTTTTCTACGACGAGCTGATGCCCTGCGTCGAGGTGGCCGAGCAGGTCGAAGTAGGCCTTCTCATCGAGCCGGAGCCGGGGCTGATGATCGAGCGGTTCGACGAATATCTGCGCTTCGTCGAACGAATCGACTCACCCTGGATCGGGCTGAATTTCGACATCGGCCACGCCTACTGCGTCGGCGAAGACCCGCAGCACTGGGTCGCGAAGATGGCGAAACACACGCGGCACTATCATTTCGAAGACATCGCGGCCACGCGCGTCCACCGGCACCTCGTACCCGGTCGCGGGGCGATCGATTTCGAGGCCACGCTGGCGGCGATCGCGGCGACCGGCTACGACGGCTGGATCACCGTCGAACTGTATCCCTACATCGACGATCCCGACGCCGCCGCCCGCGAAGCGTACCAGTACATGACCTCGGCCCTGAGGAAGCTCAGCCGCGCCGCGTGAGTCGCTAAGTATTCTTTGGAAGTTGTTCTCGGAGCCAGTTCTCTATTTGCCTGACAATGCGCCGTGGGCATCGTTTTGCAAACCGATTGATCTTTGGTATCGGCTCAATCCAAGTTGCCTTGACAACGCATGCCTCAGTTAGGCCAGTTATCGGATCACCGCCAGGACCAGGCTTGGTCGGCATCGGAAACCAGCCAGAAAGCAATGGATTTCCGAAGCTTGTGCTGCAGACTGCGCCAATTAGCTGTTGCTTGTCCGCAATCTCTTGGTCTGTAGTCAGAATTACTACCGGATGTTCGCCTGCAGGCTTTCGTGTGATTGGATCATTGACATCGGCCCAAACGATTCCGCCGTAGCAGACTGCTGGAGTCTTTGCCACAGATCGTCAAGCTGATGCCTGCCCGGTGGTGCGCAGGTGTTCCCTGACTTGCAAAAGCTCTGCCACCGAAAGAGCATTTTTTTGAACTTCGCTCCATGCCGCCTGATCGTCTTCTGGCGGCTCTGCGGATAAATCAGTCAGGGTAAACGTGGCGGTGGCCGGCGGTCGATGGCCGATCACCTGAATTTGCTCAATACCCTTCTCGGCAGCACCAGCCGCTGCCGGCGCGTGACTGGAGGAACTGTCGGCGCATGGCACCGACTTGGCGGTTATGATTCGCCGACTATCGGCGCTGGGCTTCTTTGCCATGTTCCCCTCTGCGCTGCTAATACCCCTACATTACAATAGTATCGGCTTGGCTTGTTATTGTCAATCGCAAGCTTGACAATGATGGCCGATTGATCGGTTTACGACGGTTCGGCCGGCTTTCGGCCAACAACACACTTCTGGACCACCCGATTACCCTCACGCTTGTCAATCAACGCAAGCTGCGTCAGACTTACGCCTGGCCTTGAATCGGGGCCGTCGTCACACAACGGAGGGAAGGTCGCATGCAGGTCGATTTGCAGGGCCGAACGGCGTTGGTTACCGGGGGAGCGATGGGCATTGGCCGGGCGATCGTCGAGGACCTGGCCACCAACGGCGCGGCGGTGGCGATCGTCGACCTGGCCGCCGACGAGGCTGAGGCCGCGGCGCGCGAGCTGACGACCGCGGGCCGCCGAGCGGCGGCCTTCGTCGCCGACGTGGCCGACGCCGCGCGCATGACCGAGGTCGCCCGCCAGGCCGCCGAACGCCTCGGGCCGATCGGCATTCTGGTGAATAACGCCGGCATCAATACGGCACGCGACCGCAAGCCGATCCATGAATACTCGGCCGACGATTGGCACAGCATCCTTCGCGTCGACCTGACGGGCGTGTTCGTCACCAGCCAGGCCGTCGTGCCCGGCATGCTCGCCAACGGGGGCGGCCGGATCGTGAACATCGCGTCGGTCGCCGGCCTGGTGCCGCTGCGATTGCAAAGCGCGTTCGTGGCGGCCAAGGCGGGTGTGGTGAACCTCTCGAAGTCGATGGCCCTGGAATTGGGTCCCCGGGGCATCTTGACCAATTGCGTCGCGCCGGGGTCGGTCCTCACGCGCGGCACGCGGGCCTTGTTCTACGATGCCAAGGGCGCGTATTCCGAAAAGGCCGCGAGCTTGCTCTCGCACGTGCCGCTGGGCCGGCCCGGCACGGCCGAGGAAATCGCCCACGCGGTGTTGTTCCTCGTCGCCCCGGAAGCGAGTTACGTCAACGGCGCGGTGTTCACGGTCGACGGCGGCTGGACGGCGGGCTTCACGCGCGACTGGTGAGGATCCTGGGTCAGCGCCCGCCCGCACGTGCTGGCCCGCTGCGCCTGGACGAAATCGAACAATTCGCCGACCGGCTCGAGCATCAGACCCGCTCGTTGCAGGATCTCGAACGCCCCCGGAAGGTCGAGGTGCTCGCGATAGACCAGGCGGTGCGCCTTGGACAGGGCGCGGATGGTATCGCTGGAAAAGCCGTGGCGTTTCAGCCCGACCAGGTTCACGCACCGCGGGCGCGGCGGCTTGCCTTCCATCATCATGAATGGGGGCACGTCGCGGCGGATGCGGCTGAGGATGCTGATGAACGAATGCCTGCCGATCGAAACGCGCGGCTCGACGAGCACGCCGCCGGAGAGGAACGCGTGCTCGCCGACGTTGACCCTTGCCGCGAGCCGGGCCGCGTTGGCCATGATGATATGGTCCGCAAGCCGGCAGCCGCGCCCGACGTGCGTGCAGGCCATCAGATAGTTGTGGTTGCCGATCGTCGTCGGTTCGCCCTGCTTGGGGCCGTTGAGGCGGACTGTGACGGCCTCGCGCAACACGTTGTGGTCGCCGATCACGGCCGATCCGCCGCCGCGCGAGAGGTTGCCGATCAGCACGCCGGAGTGGATGTGGTTGTGCTCGCCGATCGTCACGCGGCCGACCACCGTGAC
>DATLQY010001115.1:0-3932 GCA_035534975.1 Pirellulales bacterium | reverse complement strand
CGAACACATTCAGGGTGCTGGCTGACGAAACGTTGCCGGCCGCGTCGACGACTTCGACGCTGAGAGTGTGCGCGCCCTGGGCCAGCGTGAGGTTTTCCGAAATCGTCTCGCCACTGATCGGGGCGTCGCTGACCAATTCGTTGAAACCGTCGTAGACGTCCACGAGCAGCCCCGTCTGGTCGACGTTGCCGGTAAGCGTGACATTCTGCGCGTCGGTGGTGCCGTCGGTCGAGGAGATGCCCGTGTCGGGGCTGATGGCAAGATTTCTCGGCCCGTTGGGAGCGGTCGTGATCAGCGTCCAGGTGTCGGAAGCCGAGCCGTTGCCGCTGTTGCCGACCAGGTCCTGGATGTCGGCGGCGTTGACCGTGAACGTATAATCGCCATCAACCGGAACGGGCAGATCGTCGTTGAAATTGCCGACCTGGAATTCGACCGGCGAGAGCTGGGTGATGGTGACGGCGCTCGTGACGAGGTTCGCGCCGCCGTCCTTGGAATAGGTGACGTCGTCGGGCGTGAAGGTCGCCGGATCGATCGGCTCGGAGAACGTGACGGTCAAGGTCGGCACGATGATGTTGCGAGGCGACTGCGTGACCGGCTCAAGAGCGACGATCGTCGGCCCGACGGTGTTTTTCGTCCAGATCAGCGATTGGGAACCAACGCCCTGATTTCCCGCCGCATCCACCAGATTCGCCGGGCTGACCGTCAAGGTGTAAGTGCCGTCCGCCGCGGTCAGTGCCGACAACCCCCCGATCGAATACGTCGTGTCATTCAGTTGCGTCACCGTGACGGCGCTGGTGATCAAGTTCGACGTGCCTCCGTCGAGCGTCAGCGTCAGGGCCGCGTCGTCGAAAGTCGCGGGTACGATCGGCTCGGACAACACGACGTCGAGCGAATCGAGCGCCGTGTTGCGCCCGGCGGGTTCGCCCGCGCCGACGCTGACCACGACCGGAACATCGGTGCCCGTGGCCCACGAAGTGGTGAACGAGCCCGTTCCAACGTCGCCGAACGGATCGCTGACCGTGGAGGCGTCGACCGAAAACACGTAGTTGCCCTCCGCCGTGGTTAAGCGCGACAAACCGCCAATGGTAAAGGTCGTCGGCGAATCTTCGGTGATGGTCACCGGATCAATCAGGTTGGCCCCGCCGTTCAGCGTCAGGCTCAATGCCTGGTTCGTGAAGGTCGCAGGATCGATCGCTTCGTTGAACGTCACCTGCAGGGAATCGACCGGGCCGCTCTGCGGACTGGCGATTTGCTCGATCGACGCGACCCGCGGGGCCGTGACGGTCGTGGGCTTGTAATAGGCGGTGTACGATCCGGTGCTGTTGTCGTCGAGGATGTGCAGCTCGTCATCGGTCGTAGCGCTACCGACCGCGTTGAACGTCCGATCGGTCGTCCAGGCCTGGTCGCTGACGGGAACCACCACGCCGTCGGACCGCACGACCTGGTAGAGCGTGTAACCGGCGCCAGGGTCTGGCAACTGAATGTAATCCCAGCCGCTGGTGACGTTGGCCGAGACGGTGTACACGCCGGCGCTGGCCGTGGGGCTCGACGCCACGTTCGTGGCGATATTGACCGGCGCCGTGGTGCCGTCGGAGAAATAGATCGTGTCGGGCAAGTTGCCGGGGTTGGCGTTGTCTTCCGCCAGATAGCTTGTTTCGCCGGGATAGCTGCTTTCGCCGGCGTACTGGAAGTCGCCGGCGTGAATCAACGTGTGCGTCGTCACACTGCTGATCAGGCTGGTGTCCAAACCGCCCAGCGCGTCGGAATGGGTGAAGCTGGCCGTGAAATTCTCGAAGATGCCTTGCAACGTGGACGTGAGCAAAAACTCCGCGTCGCCGGTTTGCCCGGGGGCGACGTTCCCGAAGTTCACATCCAGCGACGGCGATTCTTGTTGATTGCCGACCTTCGTGCCGACGATCGTGAACGTGTCGAGCAACCCCTTCTGGTTCTCGATAATCTGCGGCTGCCCCGTGGAAATTGACAGATTGTTCGCCGTGCCGAGGCCGGTGTTGGTGACCAACAGGCCCAAGACGGCCGGCTCGCTGGGAATGTTCTCGTGCGGATTGAAGGGGTCTTCGCCGATGACGTCCCGCTGCAGGAAGTAGTTAAGCTTCAGCTTGGCCTGTGGGTAGACGGTGATTGTGGTGGGGAAGACGGGGATGCTGACGTTGCCGCCCGAGGGATCGGTGAAACTGAACGTACCGCCGATGTCATAAAGCGTAGGGCCGCTGGTGGCGGCCTTATCGTCGGGAATAAATGTGAATTGGATTGTGCCCGTCGCGTTGTCAGGAAGTGTTGCGTTGCCGTTCACGACGCTGAACGCGCCGCTATAGGTCGGGCTGGAAACGAAGAACTCGCCGTTGGCCGGGCTTCCTTCGGCGTCGGTGATGGTGATGTTCATCATCACATTGGTCAGCGATCCGCTCTCTTCACTGTTGTCGATCGTGAGCGTGCCGGTGAAGGCTGAGCGCGTCATCGTGGCTGTCTGATCGATCTGCAGTTTGATCGTGGCACAGACGCCTGCGTCTTGAATGTCGTTTCGCACGGTGGTCAGCGCGACTTGCATTTCAGCCAACGGATCCGCATAGCCGTTGATCTGGCTCTGCTCTTCCGCCGTCAGCGCGGTGTTGAACGCCGACTGGATCGCGTTAATGTCCAGAAAAGCGGTGCTCTGGCCGCTCGGAACCTGGCTGGCGGTAAAGATGCCTTGGCCCCAATACTGTACCGTGCGGTTCCAGCGATCGAGGAACTTGCTCGCCTCCGTTGTGTTTAACGAAGTCGGTAACGTCATCGCCAACAATTGAGCTTCCTCGGCGGCGCTGATGGAACCGTCGCTGGAGCTCTCGAAGTCGGTATAGAACTGCGTCAGCCACTGTTGCAGCGTGGAGACCTGGCGAGTGTTGAGCCAGTTGGCGTCGGTACCGAAGAGCAAGTTTTCGGCGTTGGTGACGGCTTGCAGCCTGCCATCGACTTGCTTCAAGAGATTGGCGTCGCGCGTCAGGTTGGTGCTCGGATTGCCGACATCGATCGTGGCGATGATGCCCGCGACGTCGTTTTCCACCTGATCGTACGTGGCGATCGTGCTCGACACCTGGGCCAGGTCGGAGGCGCTGTAGCCGGCGTTGCCCGCCTTTCCGGCGACGAGGCCGAGATTGGCCAGCGCCGCGCCGAAGAACACCGCCGGCTGCGCATTGCCTGATGGCCCAGCGGCGCTGGCGGCCTTGTTCGTGCCGATGATAAGCCCCGAGGTATTGACTGGCGGGTCGCCCGCGTCGCCGGAAGCATTCGATGTTGCCGCGCCAGCGTTATTGAGCTGCGGGTCGCAGTTCACACTGCTGAGCACGCTCGGCGGCGGCGTGCCGCTGCCACCGCCGGCGCCGCCCCCAACGCCAACGCCGCTCGAGGTATGGCCGCCGCCACCTCCACCACCGCCACCCAAGATTATCGACAGCGTTCCACTGACGCCCGTAGCGCTACAATCGCGGCCAGGAACGCCCATAAGTGCGAAAGCTGAGTTTGTGACATCGTTATTGTCGCAGGGGTAACTGTATGAAGCGGCGAACGGCAGCGTGCAAGGACCACCTGCGTTCGCACTCCCGCTTCCGATGCCGCCGAGCGGGACAGGCGGGTTTGCAAGAGGCCAATTAAACGGGTTGTTCCTTGGGTCGGGGTCGCCACTTTCTTCTATTCTATCGATAAAGCTCTTGAGTACCGTGCCAACAATCGCAGCATTGGGAGCTCCTTCAAGGCCGTCAGCTCCGAACCAGGCTAACGTGAAGCTTATTGCAGCGATGGCGACCTCGTCGGTGGCAATCGCGACTGCAGCCCCGAACAGTGCCGGTACCCAAAGCTCGGCCGTCGCGGCAGCGCCGATCACGACGGCCGCTCCCGCCAGGCCCTCTGCAAGGGTTCCCCAATCAATGGCTACGCTT
>DATLQY010001114.1:0-17153 GCA_035534975.1 Pirellulales bacterium | reverse complement strand
CCCTGGCTGCGACTGACAGCATAGGACCACCTCGCTCGGCCGCAAGATCACATTGCTGGTGCTAGTGACAAAGCCGCCCGAGGAGGCTGCGGCGCGCGACGCGGCGGACGTGGAGGGGCGCGTGGTGGCGGGGGTGGAGCGGCTCGTAGCGGAGGCGGCGCACGACCTGCAGCCGCGCCGGCGACAAGGGCACCCGCGGGTCGCGCGTCTTCGACACCGAGCGGTCAATGTCGCGGTCATTTCGTCCGCCAAATCATCATTGCGCCGATGAACTCTTCGCCTATGTCCCCGACATCAAGCGTTGAAGCCACCATCGACATCGAGGGTGGTTCCAGTAATGTACGACGCTTCCGGGCTGGCCAGAAAGGCTATCGCCGCGGCGCCAATTCCACGTGATCCGCCCGTTACCAGCGCGACTTTGTCGCTCACGTTTTTCGACATCGTAAGTCTCCTTCAGCTTTTGCTTAGTTGATCGAATCAACTGACGAAGGGATTACCGAAGCGGCGAGCCAATCTTACACGGATTCCTTGTCCGACACCGAACGCGATCCGGGTGGGCAGGTCAAGGGCTGGATCGAAGCGATTGCCGAGTTGGTGAGGCGTCGCGACCACGCTGGGCGGCGGCGAGAGCGGTCGCGACACGGCCCGCATGTTCGGCATCACCGCCGGCCGCATCGCTCAGATCGGGGCCAAACTTCGGCGGCGCTGGCGGACGTTCCAGGCGAGCCCTCCTACGAGGCCGGCGGACCACGAGGAGCACGACAGCGGGTGGTGCGTTCCGCTAGGAATCGGTACATTAAAGACCAGTTTGCTTGTTGCTGGTCGAGGGAGGAGTCCGTGAATCGAGCCGAGTTGCAGCAATTGGCCAACGACCGCGTTGAAGACGGACGACTCCTCCTCCAAGGCGGTCGATGGACGGCAGCGTACTATCTGCTCGGTTATGCGGTGGAAACCGCGCTGAAAGCGTGCATTCTTAGATTCGTGGATAACACGGGAGTAATTTTCACGGACAAGAAGTTCGCGGAGAAGTGCTGGACCCACCGCATCGACGACTTGGTCAAGCAAGCTAACTTGGAGCCACAGCGTGGACTGGATATTGCCGCAAGCCCAGCGCTTGGCGGAAATTGGGGAGTTGCAGAAGCCTGGACGGAAGTTAGCCGGTATGAGCAAAAGACAGAAGCTGAAGCCCGGAGCCTGTTTGAGGCACTTACGAACGATCCTGATGGAGTGTTTCGATGGATACAGCAACATTGGTAAATGAGCAAATTGATGATGGCAAGCGATTTATTGACGATCTAAAACAGTCTCGCTTTGACGTCGTCGTTGCTTTCTGGGTACTCACCAGCGAGGAAGGATTGTGGTTTCTCTACATCGCCTCCGCCGTCGTGGATACTGACGGTCTGGCTGTGGCGTATCAGAGAGCGTATGGTGCGCTCACTCAAAGCCAGGTCCGTTGGGTCTCCCGTTCCGACATCAAACTTATCGGAAGCCATAATCCGATCGCCAAAGATGCGGTCGCCTACCGAAATAATAGGATGATTACGAGGTATCATGGCCGAAAGCTTGGCAGTTTGACTGTTGAAGAAGCAATCATTTACCCGCAGTAATGTCGATGGCTGACGTCGCCCCAGCGGCTTCGACGCCCACCGTCCGCGGCCAGTGACCGAAATCGCCGTGGCAAAGCGGCGACAGTGCCGCCGTGCCGGCCCAAAACGCTGCGCGAAGAAAACCGACTCCGCATCCCCCTACAAAAAGCCAGCGCGACGTCGCACGAGGGGCGATGGTGGGCGCGGTCACGACCTCGCCGCTACGCGGCTTGCTCACTGGCATGGGGATGGCGGAGATCGGTTTTCTTCGCTGCGCTTGCAGTGTTCAAGTTGCATTCGCGTTGCTTCGCAACAACCCGCCCCGCCGGGCGCCTGAAGTGGACCCCGATCTTTGGACAGCTAGTCCAGGTGTGCGAAGCCCGTCACGATTCAGCATCATTCGCCTTCGGTGCGCGCTGATGAGATGCCAAGCTGCAACTGTGGCTTCAGGCTTTTTATCAAGTCGCGCACTTCCGGCGTAACCGCGTCGTTGGGAACACCGAGGTAATGGAGCTTCGGCAGGCCGATCAGCCGCTTCACCGCTTCCGATGAAATCCGGCTGCCCTGAAGGTCAAGATCCTCCAGCTCCGTCATTGACAACAAACATTCGAGGCTCGCGTCGGTATAGGTGGATCGGCCGTTACCCACGAACAGCCTGCGGAGTCGCTTGAGATCCTTGATGGCCTCAATCCCGGCGTCGCTAATCTGCGAGCCTTGCAAGTCGAGCCCTTCGAGCTCACTCAAACCAGCCAGTTGCCGCACGCCAGAATCGGTGATCGTCCGTTTGTTGTGCGGACCAATCATCAACCACCGCAACTGTCGCATTTCGGCCAGGTGGGCCAGGCCGGCATCCGAAAAGGAATTGCCATTCAGCGACAAATTGCTCAGCTTGGGCAGACGCGCAAGAACAGCCAGTGAGTCGTCACCCAGACGGCCCTTGCTGATATGCACTCGTTCCAGGTTTTCCAAACCGGCCAGGTTCTTGACGCCAGTATCGCTCACGTTCTCTGCGTCCCAGATCGAGAGCACGGCAAGATCCTTGAGGCCGGCCACTCTCTCCAGCGCTTCGTCGGTGGCTTGTCCCTTGTGCAGAAAGAGCCGTTTCAGACGCGGGAACTCGGGAACGCATCGCAGCGCCTCGTCGGTGTCGACCCAATCGTTGTCATATCGCACACCTTGGGGCGTTCGATGGTAAACCATGTTGACTTCAACGACATGGTCCTCGTCATCCACCTGGTACCAGCCACCAAGCTTGCGAATCGTTGCAGCGGCGGCGCGTTCCGCGGCCACCGGGACTGCCAGAACCACCGGCGCGATCTTCGGCTGCTTCGGTAGAATTCGGAAGTCAACGCTGACCACCTCGCCGAGCCCGACCTCGATGCCCTTTTCGTAGAATTCCATGTCCTCGGTTCGGTTCCAAATTTCGGGTAGGTAGATGTACGGAAAATTCAGTCCCGGCGCGACGCGACAGCGGAAGCGGCCGTCGTCATCGACGTGGCTCCAAATGCGCATCCCCCCGCTCTTGGGCCGCGACGGACCGTTCAACGCGACCTGTAACCTTCTCTTGCCGGAATCGTCGTGACTGATGGGTAATTCGGTCGCCGCATCGATCAGCCGCCCTTCGAGCCAGCTCTCCTCAACAAGTCGCAGGTCGGGCGCGGCGCACGTCTCGCCCGCCTTCACCTGGATAGAATCGATCGCCGCGCAAGAGCGATCGTCGGCATCGGACCACAGGTTATAGCTGCCAGCCGCCAGCGAGGTGAGTCGATAATGCCCGTCGGCGCTGGTGGTCGTTTGACGAAAACTGTCCTCAGCGCCGTGGAGGGTATTCCGTATCGAAACAACGACGCCCGCCGGCGCCTGACCCGTAACCTCGTCGAGCACGCGCCCCGTGATGACTCCGGCCGGCCTAAGGGTGACGTCGATGGTGTCGGGCACTCGCGTGTACATCAAGCGCGTCTGGGCGTAGTCCGGGTGCCGGACCGAGAAGTAATGACCGGTAACCCTGGATGCCATGTTCTCGTTAATACGGATCGGCTTGGCTTTGGCGGCGTCGAACAGGGCCAGGTCGGAGATGGCATACCGGCCCTCATCGTCGGTTTTGGCGCTCAGCACGCCGTCAACAGGCTCTGAGCCGAATCCGATGGTCCAGACCGCGGCCCCGGCAACAGGCTTGCCGTCGGGATCGGTGACCCGCCCGCGGAGCGTCGCGGCAGGTGACATCGTGAATTCGACCTCGCCTGGTTGATCTGCGGCGTCCAACGACCGAATCTGCGAGGCCCGACCTTCGAGCGTCGCGACAAGCCCGAACCCAAAGCGCGATCGTCCATCGGAGCTTTTCCCGCGGGGTCGATGGCCGACGAAGCTGAACTGTCCCGCGGGGTCGGTGGCCATCCCTTGCAGGCGCTTGATCCTATCGGGCTTAACGAGATCCATGCGGTACAAGACGACATTCACACCTGGCAACGGCTGCTTCGCCTCGTCCAGGCAGACACCAGTAAGCGTCATGGTTTCGCCGACGTCCGCCGTCTCGGCGGCTTCGCGTTCCGCCATTACGGGAAGCGGAAACTGGTCTGGTTCTGGTTCGTTCGCTGCGGCGTCCGGCGCCACCGCCGGCAACTCCGGCAGACCGACGGCTGCAAGCTGCTCGACGCCGCGGCCCGGTACCGCCGACAGCGGCAAGGCGACCGCCGCGGCGACAAGAAGCGCCGATCTCGCGGCCCAGGAAAGTCGGCGCGTCCGTCCCCCTGTGAGAATCTCGGCGATCCGGCTCTTCAGTGGGAACGACCGGCCGATGCCGCTGGCGATCACTGGTATTGCGGTTCGGGCGGCGGATAGAAACTCCACGGTTTGCATGATCGCTTCGGCATACGCACGTCGGCTGTCTGGAACGAGCCAATCGACCCAGGCGTCGCAGCACCGCTCTTCGGCGTGATTTAATCTGCGGAGAGTGAACCAGACGACGGGGTTCCACCAGTAGAGCACGATCACAAGCGATTCGAGCCGGCGGACCCATTGGTCACGACGCCGGACATGCGCCAGTTCGTGGGCGAGAATGGTCGAACGGGAGGCGCGATCAAGCCCGCTGAGCAGCCTCTCCGGGAGGAGGATCACCGGGTGCAACGCCGGGGCCCAGACCACCGGCGGAATCACCCCCCGTACCAAGCGCACGACGGGAGATTTTCGAAGCCCAAGCCGGCGCGAAATCTGGTCGGCATCGTCTTGAATCTCGCCGTGGGCGGCTTCCGTGTCGGCCACAAGCCTCGCGAAACACCGGATTCGGATTAGGCCCACCAGGGCAATCACCAGCGATCCGGCCCCCCACATGGCCATCACGAACCACGGCCAGCCGAATTGCAGCGAGCCGTCTGCATTCTTGCGCGACAGCGCGCCGGTTGCGGCCGGTGCTGGAACTGCCTCAATGCCGCTGGGTGTGGAAGCCGTAGCGATCGCTTCGCTGGGTGGCGTAATCCGCGAATCCGTGCCTGATTCCATCGCTCGTTCAGCCGGGCTGATTTCGGCCTCAGTCGAAACAAAGACCGCGGTCGAGAATCGAGCCGGCAGCGGTATCGTGACAATCGGCGGCAGGATCAGTTTGAGGAGCACAAGCACCCACAAGGCATGGGCAAGTTGGTGGCTGCGCGCAAGACGCGTGATCACCATCACAAACACCGCCAAAACCGCGACGAAGACGGCATTCGCGAGAACAAGTTGCAGGAACAGTGTCATCGAGCACCTCGGCGTTTGGGAGGGGTACCTTCGTCAAGTAATTCGCGGAGCTCGGCTTTCTCCTGGTCGGAGAGCCCTCTGGAATGCACCAGATGTGCCAGTAGCGGGACGACGGAGCCATCGGTCAGTCTGTCAACCATTGCCTGAAGCTGGTGGCCGGCGAATTCAATGCGGGTGATGCTGGCGGTAAAACGATGGACGTGCTGGCTGCGATCACGATGCACGAGCCCCTTCGTCTCCAGCCGCTGCAAGAGCGATTGGACCGTACCGATCTCCGAGGTTGTCGTCCTGGGATAAAGTGCGGTTGTTACCTCGCGCGCCGACAATTGCGGTTTATCCCATAAGATCTTCAGCACGCGCAACTCGGCGTCGGCAACGCGGGCGATTGAATCGGCCATCCCGAGACTCCTTCATAGGCACTGTGTATACGAAATTGTAGACGGCGTGTCTATGATGTCAAGTGGCATCGTGAGAATTCCGAAAATCGTCCGGACTCAGGTGTGGCTGATTCCGGGCGATCCCTCCTCTTTTGTTATTCAAAGTCCCAAGAAAGGACGCCGAGGCCAGGGACCGAAAGAGCCGTGGCAAAGCGGCGACAGCGCCGCCCTGCCGGCGACTTGGAAAGTCAGTAGTTCCGCGCTCGGCGGGGACGGGGCCGCAGAGCGGCCGAAGAGCCGTTCCCACGCAGAGCCGACACGGCGGGCTGACGCCCTTGTGCTGTCCGCCAACGCCTGGCCTTTATCACACGCGCCGCCATTTAGACTTCGGCCAGCGGCTCGGTGGCGTCGCCAAAGGTCGCGGGCCGGACGTTCATCTTGTCCATCATCGATAGGTACAGGCGGCACATCTGGCGGTTGGGCTTGTCGCGGTAGTCGAGAACGCGGCCGGATTGAATACGCCCGCCCCCGCGCCCCAACATCACGACAGGCAACTGCGTGGCGTCGTGGCTGCCGGTCATCATGCTCGAACAGAACATGAGCATCGTGTTGTCGAGGGCCGTGCGCTCGCCCTCCTGGATCGCCTCAAGCCGGCGCGCGATGTAGGCCAGTTGTTCGACGAAGAACTGGTTCACCTTCAGCCAGTCGGCCGTGTCGGAGTGCGACAGCAGGTGGTGGATCATGTAGTCGACGCCCAGGTGCGGGAACCGCAACGACGAGTGGTCGTTGTTCAGCTTGAGCGTGCAGACTCGGGTCGTGTCGGTCTGGAAGCCGAGCACCAGAATGTCGCACATCAGCCGCATGTGGTCGGCGACGTTCTGCGGAATTCCGTCGGGCGGGCGTGGGATGTCGGGCCGCTCGAGCGTGGGCCGCCAGCCTTGAAGCTCCCCCTGCTTGCCCGCGTTTTCGATGCGATCTTCGACGTCGCGGACACTGTCGAGGTATTCGTCGAGCTTGCGCTGGTCGGTCGCGCTGATCTGGCGGCGCAGGTCGGTGGCGTCGGCGAGCACGGCGTCGAGCACGCTTTTATCGCCCCGTTGGACCTCGTCCTTGAAGAGCCGGTCGAAGGCCAGCGCGGGATACACCTCCAGCGGCGTCGGCGTCGTCGGCGAGCTCCATGAGATGTGGGAGCTGTAGAGCATCGAGTAGTTCTTGTGTACGGACGGGTTCGACTTTTCGCAACCCAGCACCAGGCTGGGCACCTTGGTCGAACGGCCGTAGGTCTGCGCCAGCCATTGGTCGACGCTCGTGCCGGAACGAATGTCGCCGCCCGCCGCCAACGGCGCGCCGGAGAGCAGGTTTCCGGTTTGCGAGCTGTGAATGTTGCCCTTGAGGGCCTGCTCGTTGTAGAGCCCGCGGATGAAGAGCAGCTTTTCGCGGAAGTCGGCGATTGGCGCCAGCACCTGACCGAGCTCCATGCTCTTGCCTTCCCCCTTGGCCCACCATTCTTTGCCATGAAATCCATTGCCCGCAAAAAGCACTGCGAGCCGCACGGGGGCCTCGCTGGCAGGCTGGTTGCCCTGGGGTTCGTCACCCCAGACCGTGAGCGACTCGAGCCAGGGCAAGGCCATCGTCACGCCAAGCCCGCGAAGCATGGTGCGACGGGAAAACTGGTGCTGGTTCATGTTGGTGAGGAGTGAGGGGTGAGGGGTGAGGGTGGCTGGGGCAAAGCCCGTGGGGTAGGTTTCCAACCTGCCATAGCGAGGTGTATGGCAGGTTGGAAACCTCCCCACGAGCCGGGGCATCGCTAAGGCTCTGCCGCCAGCCACCGCTATTCTTGTGAGAAAATCTCTCATTCTCGGCCGCGTGAATTATAACACGAATCGTCGCACCACAACAGCATGGCACCCCACCCCGTGAATCGCACGGTCAGGCTGGAAAGCCTCACCTGCGCCGCGCGCGGGAAAGACTGAATTCAAAGTCCAACCAGCGTAGCCGAGCGACGATCGGGCTTCTCAATCGGCTCCTGGAAGTCTTGCCCAGCAGGTTTGCCTAGGACCTCCATGGCCAAGGGGATCGTGGTCAAGGCACCCACCAACGCAAGCGCCCATCCCGCGGCCCGGCGCTGGCCGTGGTCGAGACAGTCAGCCAGCAACAATCCCACTCCCGCGCCCAGGGCAAATCGGGTGCCCGCGATCAGTCCTAGTTCCGGCAGGCTGATTTTTCGTTCTTTCATGGTGATCTCCTAACGACTTGGGTAGCGACTCATATCTCGGGCTTACAAGGCTGCAATTGGCGTGCCGTTCGCCTTGCTAATCGTCGTACGCCGTTTCGCGTCCACGAATCTCGCGAAATTGACGGCTGCGGACGATCGTCTCGAAGGCGGCGACGATATGATAGTCGCTCGATTTCAATCGGGTCTGCATTTCGGCCAGGAGCGGCTCGTCGGAGAGCTGAACCCCGCGGCCGAGGGAATAGCCCAGCAGCTTGCGGCAGAACTGCCGCAAGAACGCCTCCCGGCGCTCGGTAAGCAGGTAGTCGCGCAGTCCGGAGAGGCCGTCGAACCGCGCCTGGTCCATCGTTGTCACGCGGGTGTCGATCGGCCGGTCGCCCAGGTCTTTTTCGCGACGGCGGCCGATCGCGTCGTAACCTTCGAGCGCGAATCCAAAGGCGTCGATGCGCTGATGGCAGACCGAGCACTTGGGGTCGCTCGTGTGCCGCTCGACGAGCTGCCTGACGGTCAGGCCGTCGGTGGCGGCTTCGTCGTCGGGCAGTCGCGGCACTTCCTTTGGCGGGCGAGGCAATCGTTCGCCGAGCAACACCTCGCTGATCCAATTGCCCCGCAAGATCGGACTGGTGCGCGAGGCCCCCGACTGCGTGGCCAAGGTCGTCGCCTGGGCGAGAATCCCGCCGCGCGAGAACCGTTTCACGCCGTCGAGGCGGCGCCATTCGGCCCCGCTCACGCCGGGAATCTCGTAGTGTTTCGCCAACTCCTCGTTGAGAAACGTGTAGTCGGCGTCGAGGATGTCGAGAACCGGGGCGTCGTTCTGGAAAAGTTCGGTGAAGAACCGGACCGACTCTTCGTACATCGCGCCGCGCAGCGCGGTGAACGTGGGGAAGTGCCGCTCGCTCTTTTCATCCAGGTGGTCGAAGTCGCGGATGTGCAGCCATTGGCAGGCGAACTCGGTGGCCAGCCGCCGCGCGCGCGGGTCGCGCAGCATTCGCTTCATCTCGTCGACCAGCCTGTCCGGATCGCACAACTCGCCCGCCGCCGCGACCTCGCAAAGCCGCTGATCGGGGGGCGACGACCACAAGAAATAGCTCAGCCGGCTCGCCAATTCCCAGTCGGACACCGGACCCTGCCCCGCGCCCGGACCCGGTTTTTCGAGCCGATAGAGAAACGCCGGCGCCACCAGCACCCGCGCCAGGGTCAGGCGGAACGCTTCGTCGTGGTCCATCTCCTGCTCGCGCAGCGTGCCGTAGAGGGCGAGCAGCTCGCGTTTCTCGGCACCGTCCAAAGGACGCCGGTAGGCGTGCGCCGCGAATTCAAGCAGAGCACCGAGGTGTTTCGGCTCCGAATCGATCAACCATTGCCGAAAAGCGGCGGCCCGATCGTTGATTGGTTGGCGCATCGGTTCGAACACCTTGGGATCGGCGTCCTGCGTCGCGAATTCCATCAGTTGGGCGTAGGCGTCGACCAGCGTGAGCGCGTCCTGGCTGACGTAGTGCAGGTCGTCCCAGAGGTGGTCGAGCGTGGCCTGCTGCCGGGCGTCGAGCATCAACCGCCCGAGATGGTCGTCTTCGCGGTAAAAAAGCGTGAGCGTGACGACCTCGTCCACCGGAACGATCTTGGTATAGCAGAGGGCCGCGGGAAACAGCCGGCGGAACTCGTCCAGCGCCGACTCGATGCGCCGCCGCGCCGCCCCGCCTTCATTGACGAGTATGGGTGTACCGTAGGCGATCCTCCGATTGTCCGCCGTCCATTGCCCGTTGGCGACCGTGACCGTCGCCTCGACGGGAAGCAGCCCCTGATCGCTGGCGGGTTTGCCCGCCACCACTTGAAGTTGAACACTCCCCTCCAAGCCGGTTTCCTGGTCGAGCTCGCCGGTCGTGACCAGCTCGCAGCCGGCGACGAGGTCGGCGGGAAGACGCATGGCGACCACCGACGGCGCGCTAACGCAGAGACTCTCAGGGTCGATCGGTTTCCCGTTCGGGTGGCGGCCAAACAGCGCAGGGTCAGGGCCCCAATCGTCGGCCGTGCTCGCGGCGGGCGGATCGTCCGTTGGAGCGGACGCGGCTTTCCGGCCGCCCTCGCCGGCGAGCATTCCGCGGAGCATTCCGCGCAGCAGCGGTCCACCCAGCGACGTAAGTTGCCGAAACAGCGCCGCGTCGGGAGTGTCGCTGCCGGAAGTGGCGCTGTCGGCGGCTGGAACAGAAGTGAGCAGGCGTTGCACCTCGTCAGCCAGCTTGTTCTTTTCGTCCGCACCCTCGGCGGCAAGCCATTTCGCCAACAGTGAATCGGCGGGTACCACCACCTCCGTCTGAACGTCCCCCTTGTCCGGCTCGGTGTAGAAGTGCCACACGCCTTCGTTGCCAAAACGGTCGGCGTGGGGATTGCCGGCCAGCACGGAGCTCGAAACATCGTCGGCCAGGCTCCACGTCCGCCCGCCGTCGCCGGCGCTGGTGAGCTTCAGCTCGATCGCGGTCAAATCGCACGAGTGATTACCGTCGCGCGGGCCGATCAAGAGCGAGACGAGATCGCCCGTCTGGATGGCAAGGTTCTCGATTGGGCCGACGGCGACGCCGGTGCCTCCTTGCGCGGTGCCCGCGGCGATCCGCCGGCGGGTCGCGCCGCGCCTGAGTTCGAGCAACCAGGTCACGCCGTTGCCGCATTCCGGGTGCGCGTGCGTCACGGTCGCTTCGACTCGCAGCGGCGCGGTCACGAGGCTGCGCCATCCGACCGCGGCGCGGAGCGTAGGCGAAGGGTGGACCGCGACGCTGTGCGGCTTCATGTTGCCGGGAATGCGCACGTTCTGGTCGGACGAGTTGGCGACGAGGAGCGGGGTTTCGTTGCCGCCCCAGCCGCTGATGAAGTCGTAGCCGGAGGCGCCGGCGATCTTGCCCGTGAAATAGCCCTTGAGCTCGACGGCACCCCCTGTGCCGATACCGAGATAATCGAGCCAAGCACCGAGCGCATCGACTTCGACGCCGTGCTTGCGGGCCAACTCGGCGGGGTCCGAATTGCCGTGCGCCGCGGCGGCTTCAGCGGCCGCGGCCAGGTACTTGGCCGTGCCGGCGAACATGCGCTCGCGGCGCTCGATCAGCTCGCGGCAGACGGCGCGAACGTCGCGCAGCGGCAGGTCCGGCCTGCCCGCCGCAACCAGCCGCGGCCGTTGCCAGACCACGAAATCGTGCTCGTTGCCGTCGCCCGCATCGGTCGCGACGAGCGAGAGCGTGACCTCCGCGACGTCAGGCGCGGCAGGGACCTTGAAACGCAGCTCCTGCTTCGCCGTGAGCGGGTAGACCGGCTCGAGCCAGGCCTTCGGGCCGCCCACCTTGCCGATGTGGCCGACAGTGCCGAACCGCCAGAGCTCCCTTTGCCACGCGGCGACCTCCGTGGCGAGCGCGGCGGCGTCCTCCGGATTGGCCGTCCGCCAGCGTTTGCGGAGGCCGTCGAGCACCAGCGACGGCTCCGACGCGGTGAGACGGTTCCAGAGTAAACTGAGGTATTTCGCGTTCAAGCCGTGCTTGCGGGCGACGCCGCCGATGGTTTCGCCGCCGTTGGCCAGCGACTCCCGTTCGGCGAGCGTGGCGGCGAGGTACTTTTCCAGCGGAAGACGTCCCCCCTGGTTGGTCTCCGAAATGATTCCCTGCAAGTTGACCTGGGTGCCTCCGCTGGGATCGGTGAACTGGCGGTAGAATTCGCGGATTTGAGTCATCGTCTCGTCCGTCCAGTCGCGCCGCGTCGTGTGGGGCGAGAAGCGGATGCCGTCGGGCAGGAGCACCGCGTGGCCCGCGATCTCCTTGGCGGCGTCGAGGTACTTCGTCAACAACGAGGGCGACATCACGAGCGCATTGCCGGTGTTCGTGAATCCTTCTCCGGCCGCGCCGTCGACGGGAAACTCGCGCGCCGGTTCGAGCGAATCGACACCGGTCAGGTCGCGCAGCGTGTAGGTGTATTCGGCATTGCTGAGCCGGCGGAGGACGACGCGCCCCGGATCGCCGGCGCGGGCTTGGGCCTCGGCCGTGAGATAGGTCCGCACCCATCCGTCGATTGTAGCGCGCTCATCGTCGGTCGGCTGTCGGGCTTCTTTGGGCGGCATCTGGCCGCTGCCGAACATTTCGGCCACTTTTTGCCAGGTCGGCGGGTGCTTGCGCACGTCGGCCAAGGTGGCGAAGGAGGCGAGATCGATTTCCGCCTCGATGCGCTCGCCCGAGTGGCATTCGTGGCAATAGCGGGCGACCAGCGGCTGAATCTCGGTCTGATAGGCGACGCTCAGCACGTTCAGGTCCGGCTCGGCGGCCCCAGCCGGCTGTCGAGAAGGGAGCAATGCGGCCAGCAGCAACGCGGCGGCCAGTGACAGCGCCATAGTGCGCAATTGTCGGATTCGAATGTCAAAATTCATGAGGCGCGAGCAACCGGGGGAGCGGGATTGGCGTTGTGGGGTATGGGCTAAGTCGTACGGTCGCCTTCGCTGGAGCGAAAGGCGACATAGGGCAGGCTATCTTTCGGCGGTCTGCCTTACTCAGCCTCTACTATCATACCCGGCAGCGACGGGACGTGCCACGTCCCGTGGCGAATGGAAGTGTCCCAACAGTGTGGTGGTACACTGTTAGGACACTACCCGGAGAATGCGTGTCGAGACTTGCGGTGCGAAAGTCCCGGCTGCGCGACCCAAGCGGGACGCGCGCAGTACACTGCGCGGCGTTCACACCGGGTTGGCGAACCGCACACATCGATTCATGTCCGGCGCGCCGTTGCCAGACGATGGTGGGCCGGCGCTCGCCTATGGCGAGCTTGTCCCACCCTACTTCAGCTTCCCCAACAAATCTACCGGCGAGGCCAAGTCACTTTTTGATTTTCGTCTGGCTGTCGATCCTCAGGTCCAGCTCCGAAGGGAGATCCATGCCTTGGATCGTCAACGTCATCTTGCCTTTCAGGTGCAATACGTGCGTCGATTCGACCTCATCACCCAGCTCCCGGTCGAAATAGATGCTTCCTTTCGAGTCGTCGGCGGGCGCCAGCTCGCTGGCCGCCACCTTGGCGGGGAATTCGTCATTCGGCTCGATTTCGAAGCTGGCGACGCGCTTGTCGACGACCGCAATTTCGTCGATCTGGCGGCCGTTGCGCTCGGTAGCGCCTTTGTACTCGAAACGCCGCTCGACTTTCATCGTCTGTCCGGCCCCCAGATCGAGCGTCACCGTTCGTTCCCAAGAGTCGCCGGGCCGTACGGCTCCCGAAGGCAGGGATTCAACCGACTCGCGATATTCGCGCTTGAGCCTCTCGGTATCGAGTTGCGTCTTGAGCAACTCGGCCGACTTGGCCGAAGCGCGGGCGAGAATCTCCTGCACGCCCTCGACACCGGTGACCTGCTCCTGCGGGTCGACCATCAGCGTGTAACTCGCCCCCACCACCGACCTCAAAACGTCGAGGTACGGCGCGAGCATCGGGTCCTCCGTTTTCGCAAGGTTGGTGCTGGAATCGAAAAGAAGCTGCCCGCCGCCGGGGATCGTGAGATTCAACCGCGTCGCGTCGATCCTGGTCGTAATTGGAATCGTGCCATCCGCGCTCGTCTTGCCGGTCGAAAGGGTGCGGGTCTCACCCGAGTCGACCGTGGACTTGAACTCCATGCCGGAAATCGTCATCACCTGGTTCAACAGAAACGTGGTCTCGTAACTCACGCTACGGCCTTCGACGTGTTTCCGTTGGAGCGTCACCTGGCCGGATGCCGGGGAGTAAATCGCGACCGCCAGGAATGCCGCGGCCGACAAGGAAGAGAGGTTGCGCATGGCGTGTTTGGTCCTTTTCCAATAGGGGTTTAGTCAACTGTGCTACGACGGTGTGGAGTATTTCGCTTGCGGACGCCGAATCTTAGGCGGATACGAACCATGATTTCCCAGCTCGCGAGCGACGCGACCGCCCCCAGGGCGCACCACGATGGCAACGCCGACGATGGGTTCGGCAATCCCGAACATGGCGGCGAGCACATGATGGACGTCTTTTGGCGGCCTACGGCGTCGCACGCTTGTCGTCCCTTGACGCTTGATTGGCTTCCCTCTTGAGCAACATTTCCGGGGTCATTGGCAACGCCGGCCGTGTCCGCAGATAGACGATCACGAGCAGCACGAAGATCAACGCCCCCGCCAACGCCGCGAGCAAACCGTAAGGCACGGACGATTCCTCGAGTTTTCGGTGCCTCGCGCCGAGCCGCGGCTGTGACGCGAAACCTCGCATTGTCGATCGCGTGGAGTGGCCCGTGGGAAGCTTATTCAAATCGAGCAACGGCGTGACGGGCGGCGCGGGAGGGCCGGTCACGGCGCGCGGCGGTGGAGCTTCGTGGACCGACGGGGTAGCGCTTGGCGCCGGTTTGGCAGGAGGTGACGCATTCGGCGCCAAGCGAAAGGAGGAATAGGATGACGCGTCGAGCTCAGGGTCGGGTGCCAGATCGAGCGGCACGTCCAGCGATGCGGCGTTCGACGCCCGCGTGGGCGGCGCCTTTTTCAATGACGGCGGCGACCGGGGCGAATCGGGCGGCGGCGCGGAGCGTTGGAGCTCGGCGTCGTATTGGGAGCGCTTCTGGGGATTCAACAGGCAGAGTTTGGCCGTGGCGATTTCGGTCAGGATGCGGGTGGCGTCGGCAGCATGAGGGCCTGATTGAAAATGTCGAACGAAAACGCACTGACGCAGTGCCGCCGCGTCGATGACGTCAAGGTCCTGCTCCTGGGGTGAAATACCGAGCAGTTGGTAGTACGTTGGGGGCCGAAAATGCGTGGGAATGCCCAGCCACTTGTGGTACGGGTCGAACATACGCACAAATCCTTGCCCAGGACACCATGGTCGCATATCTTCATAAGCTATTGTAAAAGCCCGGAAGTCAAAAGCCCAGCCGGGCGCAGGGTCCTTCCGCACGTCCCGGCCGCGGGCGGCCACTGTCAGGCAAGGTTCTTCTACGCTCCGAAGGCGACTCATGTCTCTGAAACTGCCACGACTTCTCGACAAGCACGGCGTTTCCTTCATCACCGACGTGTTGGGGCCGCTGGAAGGTCAAGACGCCAGCCTGGTGCGCGACGACGCCCGCTACCGATCGGCGGTGATCGAGGTCGTCTGGAACACGGCGCCCTTACAGATTCGCCGGCTCGACCGGCGTAGTCTGCGTTGGGATGAACTGTTCTTCGTGATGCGCGACAAGCTCTTCGACACCTCGGGCCCCACCATCATGTTGCGCGGCGATTGGAAAGAGACCCTGGCCGGCGCCGCCGGCGAGCTTTCGTGCCCGGACGAAGCGGCCGCGGATTCAACCGCGGTCTCGGCCACCACCGGCCCACGGTCACCGACGGACGAACCGGCGGTGGGAATCGACTTGGGGACGACGTATTCGGTCGTGGCCCATCTCGATCACCAGGGACGCCCGACCAGCATTCCCAACGGCAACGGCGACGTGTTGACCCCCAGCGTCGTGCTCTTCGACCGCGACGGCACGATCGTCGGCAAGGAGGCCGTACTGGCCGCGACGTTGGAACCCGACTGCGTCGCCGATTGCGTCAAACGCGACATGGGCAGCAAGCACTACCGTAAGCCGATCAACGGCGAGTACTTGCCACCGGAGGTGATTTCGTCTTATATCCTACGCCGTTTGCGGGCCGATGCCGAACGCAAGCTGGGTCCGGTGACCAAGGCGGTGATTACCGTGCCCGCCTATTTCGACGAGACGCGCCGCAGGGCCACGATGGACGCAGGCCGCATGGCGGGGCTGGAGGTGATCGACATCATCAACGAGCCGACCGCCGCCGCGATCATGTTCGGCTATCAGGAGGGCTTTCTCGACAAAGAGGGGCGGGTCCAAGGCGACAGGCCGTTGCGCGTGCTGGTCTACGATCTGGGAGGTGGCACGTTCGACGTGACGGTCGTCGAGATGGCCGGGCAATCGGTCAAGGCGATCGCCACCGACGGCGACGTGCAGTTGGGAGGCAAGGATTGGGACGAGAAGCTGGTCGAGATCGCGGCACGACGCATGGAAAGCGTGGTGGCGGGCGATCCGCGCGAAGATCCTGAGACCGCGATTGATCTTTGGAACGCTGCCGAGCGCGCGAAGAGGACGCTCTCCGAACGTACCAAGGCGACCATGATCGTCCATCACCAAGGGAAACGTCACAAGCTCGAAATCACCCGCGAGGAATTCGAGGAAGCGACCGCGCCTTTGGTTATGCGGACCCGCATGACGGCGGAAATCGTCTTGATGCAGGCCGGCCTGACCTGGAGTGAAATCGACAAGGTACTGGTGGTCGGTGGTTCGACGCGAATGCCGATGGTCAAGCAGATGCTGGCCGAGCTGGCGGGCAAGGTCGTCGACCAGTCGGTCTCGGCCGACGAAGCCGTGGCCCACGGGGCCGCGCTCTACGCCGATTTGCTCTTGCAGCGGCAAGGCGCCGGCGCCGGACACACGCAGTTCCAGGTGACCAACGTCAACTCGCACAGCCTCGGCGTAGTGGGTTTGGACCCGATCTCGGGGCGGATGTTGAACCGGACCATCATCCGCAAGAATACGCCGCTGCCCCATGCGGCGTCGCAACGGTTCAAGACCTCGATGGACAACCAGCCGAACGTCGAAGTTCGCGTGGTCGAAGGCGAAAGCGAGCTTCCTGAAGCGTGCTCCAAGGTGGGCACGTGCGTGATCCGCGACCTGCCCCCGAATCTCCCCGCCGGACGCCCTGTGGAGGTGCGCTACGCGTACCAGGAGAACGGCCGCTTGCAGGTGGCTGCCAAGTTGCTCGGCCACAGCAACCGGGTGATTGCCGAATTCATCCGCGACAACAGCCTCGACGACGACGATCTTCTGCTATGGGCGGAATGCCTCGATGACGAGGCGGAACGAAAGGATTGGTGAGATCATTGCAACGAATGCACGAATGGCAATTTCTCGTGTTTCGACTCCTTGTCGGCCAATTCCGCGGTGATCGAGTCCCAGGGGATGCGGATTCCGACCAGCTTGCCGCCGAAGCGTCCGCCGCGAACGACGGCGAGCGTTTGCTGGTCGAGAAATCGAAAACGCTTATCCGAGGTCGAATGCAGTTTCCAGACCACCCGGAAGCTCTTGCGGTCGAATAAATACCGGCCGTAGAGCAGCCAACCGCTACCGTCGGGTAGCCACTCGATCGGCGGCCCTTGGTAGAGGAGGTCCGGCTTCCATGCGTATTTGTCGCCGAGGCGAGTTTGCGCCTCAAAGACCAGCTTCGCGTCGCT
>DATLQY010001113.1:0-4690 GCA_035534975.1 Pirellulales bacterium | reverse complement strand
AACCGTTCTGGAAGGGCACAAGACGATACTATCCTATGACGGCGACGAACACTCCGTCGAGCAGTTCAAGCCGTCGGACAAATGAACGTAACGAAAGGAGTCAATCCGATGACGCTGGTAGAACAAACACGCACGGCGTTGGCCGCCGTACCCACGTTCGCCGGCGGCATGCACACGCTGATGGTCGAGCACGATGGGCTGCGCCTTTCGTGCGATCTGACGGCGCTGGACACGCTGGCCTGCGAGTTTACGCGCTTCGCGTTGCGCGCCGACAATCTTGCAACCGCCTCGATCGAAGAACTGAAACGCCTGAGCGAAACACTGGCCGCGCGGCTGACGTACCTCTTGGAGCCGATTTCGCCGGTCGAGGTCGATTCGCAGCAGTGCGTCGTACAGCTCCGCTCGAACCCTCCGCAGCGCGACGTCGACCGCACCAGCTATTATGAGCTGCTGGTGCGTCACGGCGGCGAATTGAGTCTCTGCCGCTGGACTAAGCAACCGGGCGACGTCCGCCGTGCGCTGGCCGCCCAGGTGACGCGTGAGGTATGGCTGCGGCTGGTCGGCGATTTCGCCGCGGTGGCGGGGTAGTTCGGCGGGGAGGCATGGGCGCTCTGAAGGGAACGCCCTCTGTGGCCACGGAGGGCGTTCCGCTGAGCGCCAATGGCCCCCTTCCCCACGTCCCGTGAGGCGACGTGTTGAATGAGGGGCTCGCAGCGTCAGCGCTTCCGCCGCCGGTTCTTCGGAATCAGCTCCGGCGAGTTGGGCTCCATCATCGTCAAAACGAAACAACGATCCGAAAGATACCCGGCGTCCTTAGCGGTTATTCGCCGACCGGGCATCTTCTTGTCGGTCACTCTCCGTGGCTTGCGAGGACTATGGTTCGATTCCGTCGCCTTAGCCTTCTTCTTTTTCATCAGCGTTCTCCACGTCGAAAAATTGCCGGTCCAACTCCTGGCCATTGGCGAAGAGCACCAAATCGTACCGCCCGGCGTGCGGTATCAGTACGGAGACATCGGGAACGATCACGTCCATTTGAGCAGGCCGCTCCGGGAAAGCCACATCACCGATGTGAGTTCTTGCGGCGACTTCACCGTCCAACAGGTCGCGAACCTCCAGCGATACCGCGTAGCTGCCGATTCCATCGACAAGTTGAGCGAAGACGGTGAACAACGGCGAATAGCTCGGAAAGTTGCCTGCGCGAAATGATTCGACGAGGTCCACCATGCTGATTCTGGCGGTTTGCGGATCTTCCCGGCAATGGTCGCAAATCAGAAGTGCCTTGCATTTTGGCGGTGGCTTGCTTCCCCGTGGTCCGCTCGCGTGTTTCTCCGCCGCCATCGTCCTTCCTTACGTTCACTTGTAACACGGCTTCGGTGGCCGGGCTACTATGTCCGCCCATCTACGATTCGCCGTCCGTTCGTCCGCCTTATGGTAGCCGCCCCAACTTCTGAAGCAAGTCACGCAATTCAAGCCATCGACTACCGCGGCGGCCCAAAACGCACTCGCCGCCAGAGCGCGCGGCGAATGCCCGTCGAGTTGCCCGCGGCCGCGAAAGCGCGCCACGCGCGGAGCGACGTCGAAATCGTGCCGGAGGTGATGTCCCCCCTCGTGTACGCCCACCGCATCGAGCGCAGGCGCTTATTGAACCGCGCGATCGCAGTCTGAGGGAGCCGCCGGCCGTTGCGGCTCAACTTCCAGCCAAGGAAGTCGACACCTGCGTTGCAGGGGTGAAGCTGCGTCTTGCGCGCGTGCAGTCGCAGCCGAATGCCCGCCAGGCGCTCCGCCAGCGCCTCGCGAATCGTCCAGAGATCCGCTTTCGTGTTGGCGAACAACAACAGGTCGTCGGCGTACCGCACATAGCCCGGCACGCGAAGCTCTTCCTTGACGAAGTGATCGATCGTATCGAGCAATACGTTGGCGAAGAACTGGCTGGTTAAGTTTCCGATCGGAAGCCCCTTCGGGCGAAGGGCGGCGAAAAGATCGTCACCGCTGAAATAGTCCCGGGTTGCCTCATCCGTCAGGATGTCTTCGCCCGAAGCGAGGATCACGCGGATAAGCCCGCGTAAAGGCTCGTCGTCGATGCGCCGGTCCAGCACGTCGAGTAAGACCTCGTGGTCCACGTTCGGAAAGAAACGCACGACGTCGGTCTTCAGACAGTACTCGAACCGCCGCAGGTATTCCTGCGCGCGGTCGCGGGCGGCGTCCGTTCCCTTGCCACGGCGGCAGGCGTAACTATCGAAGATGAAACGCCGCTCATAGATTGGTTCGAGCACACTCGCCATCGCGGCTTTGGCCCCGTCGCCCGGCTGGACGCGCCGCCTTGGGCGGCCCGCGTGCCGGCGCCGGCCGGGACGGGTTCGCAGGATACGGACCGTGTCGTCTTCTTGGCGCGGGCCGGGCATGCCTCGCGCGCGAAGGCGCCGCAGACCCGGCATCGGGCAGTTGCCGACGATTCGGCCGGACGCACTACCGCTCGCACACCACACGGAAACCCGTGTTGTTGTTACGGTTCGCGGGCTTGTCATTGTCGCGGTTGGCACAGCGATCGTTCACCGCTGTGTTGTTCCACCCGCCGCCGCGGAGCACGCGGAGGGCGCCGGCGTGGTTCGGTCCGTCCCCTTTCTCCAGGCGCCCAGCAGGCGCCCGAGCTCGTCCACTCGCTCGGCCGCGTGACGCGCTTGGGTCGCGGCCAGGAGTTGAAAATCGTGCGATAGCCGTAGCAAAGCGCGGAGGCACAGCAGCTTGCCGTCGGCGCGCTCCAGCCATCGGCCGCGCGGCGCCTCGCACCGTGTTGGCCATCAGAATCGACTCTTGAAATTCAAAGGCCGAGTTTTCGAGCTTGAGCGTGTAACTCTGGCGCAGGTTCTTGGGAAACCGCTGGGTTCGCCCAATCAGCCAAACGAGAAAATCGTGAGTCTTGACGAACAACGGCGTGTCAGGCGCGGTCATGATTTTTTTCGCGAGCCAAGGGGGAAGCCCCCTTGGCACTCCCCCATTTCAGAGTGCAGAGATCAGAGATCCAGAGGACGACTCGGCCGGACGCACTACCGCTCGCACACCACACGGAAACCCGCGTAGTAGCTACGGCTCGCGGGCAAGTCACGGACGCGGGAGGCACAGCGATCGCGCACCGGAGTGTTGAACCACCCGCCGCCGCGGAGCACGCGGAGGGCGCCGGCGGAGGGCCCTTTTGGATCGTCAGTCGGCGAGTTCTCGTAGTAATTCTCGTCATACGAGTCGGAACACCATTCCCAGGCGTTGCCGTGCATGTCGTAGAGTCCAAAAGCGTTGGGCCGAAACTTGCCCACGGGCGCGGTGTAGCTGTAACCGTCGCGGCCCGACAGGTGCGGGAAAGGGATGTTCGTATCCTCCTTCCTGTTCTTGTCGAATACGGCGATCGTCGCCTTTGGCCAGTGACGCCGACTGTCTTCGTCGGCGACATTGCCCACGCGGACCAACCTTTGGGCGTCGTTGCCGCACGAATAGCGAGTCTCGGTTCCCGCGCGGCAAGCGTACTCCCATTCGGCCTCGGTCGGCAGGCGGTATTTCTTGCCCTCTTTCTTGCTCAGCCATTTGCAGAAAGCCGCCGCGTCGTTCCAACTGACGTACACCGCCGGGTGGTCCTGCGCGATCTTCCAGCCGGGCGCCCAAGGCCGGAACGTGGTCGACTCGATCAAGACCCCGTCCCGGTTGTAGCCCCAGCTCGGCTTGCCGTCGCGTTCCGCGTCGGTCTTGTACTTCGCCGCGTGGTAAAACACCAGGAACTGGCGGAGCGTGACCTCGTAGGCGCCCATGTAAAACGGCCTCGTGATCCGCACGCGGTGCCGCGGCAACTCGCCGTCGAGCCAATCGCGCCGCGCGTACGGGAAGGCTTGGAGGGTGTCGGCCGGGTCTTCCTCGGCACCCATCATGAATTCGCCTGAGGGCACGAGCACGAGCTTCATGCCGATCGAGTCGACGACCTGTTCGGCGGCACTCGCCTGGTGCGCAAACATGCCCACGGCGTAAACGATGAACCACGGCAACGCGCTGCGCACCATGTTTGACCTCGACGGTTACGCGGGAGGAAATGAATCCCCCTCAATCTAACCGCTCAGCGCGGGTTTGCAAGCCATCCTGCTGCATCGCGGCGGCGAAGCATGGTGCAACAGAAGCAAGAAAACGCCGGCAATCAGTCGCCCGACGGGCGACGGCGCAGGGCCTCAAGCTCGCTGCGCAAACGCTCGATTTCGATCTGCCCCTCAAGAACCCGTTGTTGCTCGGCCTCGGCCCGTGCTTGCTGCTCGTCGGCACGTTTCCGTTCGGCCTCGGCGCGGGCTTGTTGTTCGGCGGCGCGTTTCCGTTCGACCTCGGCGCGGGCTTCTTGCTCCTCGGCGCGCGCTTCGTGCTCCTCGGCGCGTTGCCGCGCGGCCTCGGCGCGTTGCCGTTCCGATTCGGCGCGTTTCCGTTCGGCCTCGGCATTGGACTGTTGCTCGTCGGCGCGTTTCCGTTCGGCCTCGACACGGGCGCGCACTTCTTTGGACGTGGGGAGCCAACGCGCACCAAGAGGGTCGTAAAGCCGCAACTCGTCGCCGTCGGCTTCAAGGTGCAAGCCGAGCACTTCGCTGGGCAGCCGTCCGGCGAGCGGCGACACGCGCTCATACGCCCCTGCTCGCAGGCGGTAACCTTGCAACGGCGGCTCGAGGTACTC
>DATLQY010001112.1:0-2513 GCA_035534975.1 Pirellulales bacterium | reverse complement strand
AATACGGCCTCGACAGCATCCTCGGCGGCGGGTCGGTCAGCGTGTTCGCCGGCGCCGGCCTGTTGCCGCTGGAGGACCAGTTTCGCGCCGCGGCCCAAACGAGCGATCGCACCGAGGCCGGCCGGCCGAACTTCGCGCCCGGCGCGCTGGCCGCGACCTATCAGCGCGGCCCGCACTACAGCGTCGACCAGCAGCGGCTGTTCGATCCCGCCAACGCCCCCAGCGCCATCAGCGGCGGCGGCTACAGCCAATCGCCCGTGCCCACTTCGCAAGCCGCCAGCCAGTTGGCCAGCGGCGGGATCAGCCAGACGTCGCCCTCGAGTTCGTTCTCGCTGCTGTCCGAACCCGCGCAAACCGGTTCCGGTTCATCCAGCGGCACGGAGACCGCGCCTGCGGACGAGCAAACGCCACCTTGGATGCAGTCGAGCGAGGACGCCGCCTCGCAGTCCAGCGCCGCCGCTGGAGTGGCTTCGTCGGGCGAGTGGCTCGACCGGCTGCTCCGCGGAATGTCCGACGCCGAACTGATGCAAGAAGTCCCCGACGAGGTCCAGCAACGGTTGGCGCAAAGGCGGCAGGAGATTGAAACGGAGATCCAGGCAAAGCAGACGCTCGATTGGATCATGCACGGCGGCGAGCACGGCACTGCCGCGGCGCCGATGGCGGTGGGACCGGATGGCGAGTCGCACGTCCTTGTGTTTTGGATCGACGGTCAGGCGTTTTCGTGGCACGAGGATGACGACGGGCGTTGGAAGATTCAGATGCTCGTTCGGCCCACGGACGTTACTCCCGAGGAATGGGCCGATGCCGGACCGAATCTCTGGGACGCGGCCGGCCTTCGCGATCCGACGCCGGTCGAGCAGGCCGCGATCGACGAAATGCTCGGTGAACAGACGAAAAATGCTCGCCAGAACTGGCTCGCCGAGAACCTGCCCAGGGCGGTTTACAAGGAGCTGCAACGCGACGGGGCGCTGATCGCCGTCATTTCCGGCAATGGCGAGACGCTCCTCGAGCTCGAGCAGATGCTCAAAGACCCGAACGTGAGCGACGCGGACATCTTGAAGTTCCTCGCGAAAGAAAGCGCGTACAACGCCACGATTGGAACCATGTTCGCTGGCCTCGGCACTGTGCTGGGCCCCGTAACGAAAAAGCTTGCCGGTTCGGCGGCGATGAAACGATTGCTGCAAAAGGGCGACGATGTTGCGCGAGCGATCGTGACGAAGCTGGACGACATCGCGCAAAAGCTTGCCAAGGGCGGCTCGGGCAACGCGTTGTCGAAGACGGAGCAAGAAGCGATCCGCAAGAACCTGGACGACCTTGCGAAGCTGGCCGAGGCCGACAACCTGGACAAGGCGGTGGTCAACGATCTCAAGAACGCGATCGACGAAATGGAAGGGGCGCTGAAGAGCGACTCGCCCGCCTTCGACGGCAAACTGAGCGGGGACCAGGCGGCGGAAAACGGGCTGTCGGAGCGAGATCCGCAGTGGCCCTGGCGCGGGCTGCACGGGACGGAAGACCATCACCCGCTGATGCAGGGCAGTAGTTTCCGCGAATTTTGGAAAGCGCGCGGCTTTACGAATGAAGAGGTGGAATCGACGACTATAGAGCTTTCTGCGGACGTTCACCGCGCGATTGAAGAGTCGAACTTGTGGCAGACGCTACTCTTGGGGAGAATTGAAACGCGAGAAGCTGAACTCGGGCGAGCGCTTACGAGGGATGAAGTGCTGGAAATCGTAACCGACCTCTTGGAACGCTTTGGGGATCTATTCGGTGGCTGAGGACAATAAGCACGTACCTGGGCTAATGAAGCGAACGCCGGCGATGCGCGCTGTCGAAGACGGCTTTCTCCAGCGCACACAAAAGGCGTTGGCGGACGTTGGATGCAGCTCGCTTGAGTTCATGGCTCAAAACACCGGGCTATCTGTACTAGAGTTGGCCAGGCGACTAAACCGTGGTGCATCGGGCTTTGGCATGACGATCGCGATTTATCGAGAGGCGCAAGAGAAGGGCGTGGTGCGAGATACGGCGAAGAATCTGCTAATCGGCGAGATTCTCGTAAAGTTTCCGCACGGCTGGTCGTCGAGCGGGAGCGTCCATCCGGCTGTGAAGATCGGAAGCTGGCATTTTGACATCCTGAATTATGTCAGTAATCCGCGGTTTGCTGAGTACGCATCTCGGATTGATCGAGAGTTGTCGATCAACAAGCAACCGCCCGAGGGCTGGAAGCCCGCCGTCCAGGACGACCCGTTAATCAATGACCTTTTCGACCGTTTCTGGCCGGCTGACGAGGCGTAACGCAAGGCGCGCAACTCGAAGACGGAATGAGATCGTGCAGTCGTACTAGGCCGGCGGGTTCACGGCGAAGCACAAGGGACGCTTTGCACCCAGGGGTACGTCACGTGGCTGACCGATCTGAAGCCGGCGTTCGTCGCCAACGCGACGAGCGTGGCCCAGGCGGCGGCCACGGACGAAGAAGCGCTGGTTGCGGCCGACGTCGACCTGGCCGACCAGGAAGC
>DATLQY010001111.1:0-16366 GCA_035534975.1 Pirellulales bacterium | reverse complement strand
GCCGCATCAACCCATTCGAGGCCGAAACCCTCCGCGGTTGCCGTAATGCTTGCCATCGACCAGGGATTGGGCATGTACGACGTGTCGAGCCGCGACTTGTCGACACGGAATTCGAATCGCCCCTCCGCGCCGCTGGTGCCCAGCAATTGCGGTTCGAGCGCTTTGCGGTTGGGGTACGACAGGTAGAGCTTGGCCCCGGCGAGCGGCTTGCCGTCCGGGTCCTGCACGCGGCCGCGGACGGTAACAGAGTCGTCGGCCGGGTCGGTCTTTGGCTTCGCGTCGTTCTCCTGCGGCGCGTTCGCCGCGCCGTCGGCTCGATCTTCCTGGCCGCGCTCCGGCTGTTTCGTCTGCGATTCAACCTTGGGCTTGGATTGGCCCGGCTGCTCAGTGCCTAGCCTGGGTTGTTCATTGCGCGGCGGAGCGGCCGGCGACTTGGTCGTGACATCGCCCAGGTCCTTGGTTTCGCCCGCCGCGACGGTGAATTTGCAGATTTCGGCCGACGACTTGTCCGGCTTGTATTCACGATACAAATAGTATTCGAGCCCGGGAACCATGCCTTCCAAGCGGAACCGCCCCTGGCCGTCGGTCGTGAGCGTGAACTCGGGAGGCCAAACCACATGGTTCGCGGCGCCTAAAATCGGACGGCTGGCCAGCGGCGTTCCCCCAGGGTCGAGCAACCTGCCGACGACTGTGCCGCACGGCTGCATGCGAATGGCGAGCGGCCCCGGGTCGTCGCCGGCAATGATTGTGTGGAAGCCAAGTCGCCGCTCGCGGTGCTCGAAAACGAGCAAGCGGCGCCGCCGCGGGTTCAAAGCCAAAACGGTGAAGTCGGGCGTTTCAAGGTTCATCTTCGATGACGAATTGTCCAGTCCACCCACACGCGCGCCGGCAAGTGGCTCGCCGTCGGGTCCGCGCACGCTGCCCGGCACCGTGCGCCCGACTTCGAGCGTCGCGTCTTGTGTCAGCGTTTCCGCAGCTTCGGGCGGGTCGATCAGGACAAATTGGTTGTACGTCGCTTGCTCCAAGACGTGTACCTCTCTACCCGGCCCGACCGTCAAAAACTTCGGGTACTCGCCGGTTAGCGTGTTGCTGGCGTGGTCCGACGCTTCTGTTGAGGGGTGGAAGAATTCGTCGGCGCTGCGATGAAAAAACTCCGCGATATCTTGGCGCGTGATCAAGGCGGGGGCGTACAGCCGGTAGTAGTCCGGGACATGGCCGCGAAAGGCGAGCACGCCGGGTCCGGGCAGCACGGCCAGGGTGTAACTGCCGTCAGGCCGGCAATCGGCCCATGAGTGCCCTACGTGGTGCCGGGCGCGATCCGCCGGGAGCTTGGCCACGTGCTGGTTGGGACGCAGCGGGAAATACTCGACGTACGCCTGGCTCGGCGCGCCGGAAGGCTGCGTCGTGACACGCCCCGTCATGCGAATTCCCCGTTCGAGCTGGAAGTCGGCCTCCAGCGGCTCGAATCCCGGCGTGTCGACTAGCTGCGCGCCGGCGGTAAAGTAGGGCAAGCCATCGGGCACGACGCTGAGCGTGTACTGTTCGGCCTTGGCGCACCCCAGTAACTCGAACCGGCCATTCTCGTCGGACTTCGGGACGTGTTGGGTGCGGCCCCGGATCGTCGCGCCGGCGACCGGATCACCGGTGGCGCGATCGCGCACCGTGCCGACGATCGGCCGCGAGATGGGCGCGAGGTAATCGAACGTGGCCCCGTAGACCCGATCGGGCCGACCCCGTCGGGCCGTGACGACCGGTTCGCACTCTCGCGTCATGACCCGGATGAACCACCATTCGATGCCCGGTCCCTCGACGGACAGCTCGACCACTCGCTCCGCGCCGAAACCGCGCAAAGTGAACCGCCCCTCGTCGTCGGCGAGCACCTCGTCGGGCACGTCGGGAAGCCTGGGTTGCTCGCGCGCTGGGCTTCGACTGTTGGTCGATGTGCGCAGGAATTCGACGTAGGCATCGAGGTCTTGTTCCGGGATCTTGAGCCCGCGCAGCCGAATTTTGGCCTCGGCGACCGGTTTGCCTTCGAGCGTGAGCACGCGACCGTGAATCGGCACGTCGTTGACCAGTCGGACGATCAAGTTTCCATCGCCATCGGGCTTTGCCGCATCAACCCATTCGAGGCCGAAACCCTCCGCGGTTGCCGTAATGCTTGCCATCGACCAGGGATCGGGCATGTACGACGTGTCGAGCCGCAACTTGTCGACACGGAATTCGAATTGCCCCTCCGCGCCGCTGTTGCCCAACAATTGCGGTTCGAGCGCTTTGCGGTTGGGGTACGACAGGTAAAGCTTGGCGCCGGCCAGCGGCTTACCCTGCGGATCGAGCACGCGGCCGCGGACGGTGACCGCCTCGCTGGCTTTGGTCGCGGCAATTCCGTCGTCGCCGCCCTTGGGCGCAACTCGTGGCGGCGGCGATTTCGGTTTTTCGTTCGCATCCGACTGATCATCGGTGTCCGCCTTCGTCACGGGCTTGGGTTTGCCTCCCAACGTGAAATCGCCGAGGTCTTTTGTCTGTCCGGAACCGACCGAGAAGCCGCCGCCGTAGAGTGATCGGAAAACACTGCTGCCAGGACCGGATCGGTCCACTTCGTACGGCTGACCCGGAACGAGCTCGTTGGTGCGGAATCGCCCGTTGGCGTCAGTCACCGCGAACACCGCTTCCGAGCCACGCTTTGCTCCCACGGAATAAAACCAGACGTCCATCGCGGCGAACGGAGCGCCGTGCTCGTCGAGGATGCGTCCAACCGCCGCGCCGCACGGCTCGAGCGGAACGACAAGGCGTTCGGACTCGCCGCCGTCAATCACGCGATAGGCGCCCAGCCGCTTTTCCTTGTGGTGGAAACCGAGCTCTCGTCGCACGCCGGGCCGCAGCGCGGTGACGGCGAACTCCCCGCTCCTCAAAGTCTGGGAGCCAATGCACCAGTTGTTCAAACCGTACGCGGTGACACCGGCCAAGGGCTTACCATCAGGGCCGACCACCTGCCCGCCCAACGTGCGGCCCCGCTCCAGTTGCACCTCAAGCGGCTCAGGCGCCGCGCCGTCAACCGGGCTGATCAACACCACGCGCGCACTGCCGGAAGAACCGATGACGTGTGAAAATCTGGATTCTTCTTTTACTTCCGGCAAATGCGCCAAAGGGCTGTGCTCGGGCGACTGCTCGTAGAGCTTGACCAGCTCCTCGTAGGTTACTGTGATGGGCGCGTAACACTCAGGGTCGACGCCGGGAAAACCGAACCGCAGCGCGCCCGGACCGGCCGCGACGACGATCCGCCAGGTGCCGTCGGCGCGGCAATCCGCGTAGCCGTTCAAATCGGCGGGCCGCTCGACGAGCGCGGCCACGTGGACATTGCGAGGCAACGGTTCGTAGTGGACGCGCGTCGGCAGCGGCAGGCCCGTCACGCTGTCGACGACGTGGCCTTGCATGGCGATGCCCCGCGCCAGACCGATGTCTTGGACCAGCGGACCAAGTCCCGGTGCGTCGGCGAGCTCCGCCTCGGCGAAAAAGTAGGCCGGGCCGTCGCCGGGTGGTTGCACGCGGATTCGGTAATCCGCCTCTTTCTTGCACCCAAGCAGCTCGTAACGCCCCTCGCGATCGGTCGTGGCCATGAACGTCGTCGCCGTGCTTCTGACGTTCGCCCCGGCCACCGGCTCGCCCGTGGCCAGGTCGCGAACGACACCGGCGATGGTACGCGCGGGCGTTGCCAGGTTCTCGCAGTTGGCACCGTAGAGAACGCGCGCGGGGCGCGCGCGCAGCGGGGAATCGGCTCCGGGAACGGGCCCGCGGACGGTGTCGGAAACGGCGGTCGTGGCCTCGAACGTGGTGTGGTGAATGCCCGGACCACGCACGTGCAACTCGACGACGGTGTCGGGTCCGATACCGCCCAAGCGGAAACGCCCGTCGGCCGCCGTCACGATCTTGGCCGGTTGACGCGGCAACGGTCCCCCGTCCTTGCACCACTGGAGGAGCCCGCGGCCGTTGACGACGTCGTCCAGGCACAAGGCCATATTCTCGCGCGAATAGCTCTCGATGCGTTACACGCGCAGCTCGGCGCCGGCCAGTGGCCGGCCGTCGGGCTCGAGCACGCGCCCCTGGATGATTTTTTCTTCGGGAAGCCGCAGGAGTACGTCGAGCTTGTCGCCGGCGTTATGTAAATGATCCCAGTCGGCGGCGTAGCCGTCGGCAACGGCGATCACGAACATGTCGGGCTTGCCCCTCACTCGCTCGTCGAATTGGGGCTGGTCGAACGAAAACCGAAAACGTCCGCCCTCATCGGTCTTGGTTACTTCGCGCGGTGGATCGGGGTCGAACACGTACTCGGCGATATAAACTGCGGCGCCCGCTAATGGGCGGCCGTCGCGGTCGACGACGTGACCGCTGACAGTGCGCGTTTCGGTCCCCCCTCCGGCCCCGCCAATCTGTGCGGCCGCGGCGTTCGGTGTGGCGGCGGCATCCTTTGCCGGGTCGGCTTGCGGCTCGGCCGCCACTGGGTTCGCGCCTGCGCCAAGCCAGCCCGACAAGCACGTGCCCATGGCGCCGGCCAGCACGATCGCCGACAGCGTGGCGCGGCTGGTGCGCGTCGACAGCGCCCGCGATGTGTCGAGTATCCGCTGCACGCGGCGGCCCAACGACGAACGGAACGTGACGATTCCCACGCCGGCTGTGGCCAGCGGCCAATCGGCCTGGAATCGCCCGGCCACCTCGACCAACTCGGCGGCGTAGTCGGCGCGGTCGGCGCCGTGCGCGACCACGTAGTCGTCGCACACGTCATCGGCCACCTGTTCGCCGCGGCGGACCAATAACGTCAGGAGCGGCTGAAACCAGAGTGCCGACGCGGCCACGCGGCCGATGAGGTTCCATAAGGCGTCGTGCCGCGCCAGATGGGCCAATTCGTGGACAAGCACGTCGACGCTGACCACGCTACCGACGCCGGTACCGACGGCCGCCGTTGCTGCGTTCCCCTCTTCCCCTCGTCCCCTATTCCCCTCTTCCTCATATGCGCCCGCAACACCACCGGGGGGCTTACGCCGGGGCACCCGCGGAGTGGGTCGGCTCGCCAGGAGGTTGCTGCCCACGTCCGGTAATAAGATCGCCGGCCGCCACCAACCGACCAGGCACGGGCTTGGCAGCCGGCTGGTGAGCAACACCGCCGGCGGTTTCACGCCCAATGCCGTGGCCAGCCCGCGGCAGGTTTCCAGCGTCGCCGCGTCGGCCGGCCGCGCGCGGCGACGCGTGAGCGACATCAGCAGGTGCGCCACGGCCAACCGCGCGAGCATCAGGCCTGCCACCACGAACCAAACGGCGGCCGAAACCGCGTAGACGATGGTGATTGCGCTCGTTGCCTCCCTTGGTGGGCCGCCGGCTTGCGCCGGCCGGGCAACTCCGGCGTCGGTCATCGTCGGAGTCGTTCCGATGGGCGGACGTGCTAGCGGACTGGTGGGGGCGATTTGCCGTTCGTCTGAGTTGTCGAGCGCCGGCCCGGTAGGCTCGAAATCGGCGAAGGGCGCGCGTTCGCGCGGCGCCGGCAGGGGATCCGGCCCAATGGTCTTGACGATCGGCCGGGCTGCGGCCGTCGTTTGGGGCAAGCTGACTCGAAGACCGTTGACGCCGGCCGCGGCCAGCGCCCACGAAGCCAACGGAACCAACAGCACGGCGACCAACGTCGCGCGGAGGACCGTCGATTCGACCGCCGCGCCACGGCGGCGGAAGCAGCGTGCCGCGACGATTCCTGCCGCGGCCAGCACCGCCGACTGCACCAATAAGTTCACGGCGACGGTGGCCGACGCCTGAAAAAAAGGTGCGTAACTCGCGAGCAAGTCGCTCAAGATCATGACAATCGCTCCCAGTTAGGTAGGTTAGCCTTTCAGGCTGACAGTATCCACTCGGAATTCGGATGGTCCCCGAGGTTCGTGTCAGGCTGGAAAGCCCGACCTACGTTTTTTTCTGCCTGATCAATCGTTCGATCTCGGCCATTTCCCGGCGGCTGATGCGTTCTTCCTTGAGCAAGTAGGCCACCAGGCCGCCGACCGAGCCTCCGAACACGCGCTCGACCAGTTCCCGCGTGGCGCGGTGCTTGACTCCCTCCTCGGCGATCAACGGAAAAAAGACGAACGTGCGGTCTTCGACGTCGTGCGCGACGGCCTGCTTGGCTTCCAGCTTTCGCAACAGCGTCTGCACCGTGCTGTGGGCGATCGCCGGGCGACCGGCCGCCGCCGCGTCGTGGTTCAATGCCTCGGTGATTTCACGGGCGTTGGCGCGGCCGCGTCTCCAGAGCACCCGCATGATATCGAGTTGCACGCGTCCCAGCCCATGTTTAACTAGCCGAGCGGCCGTCATCGCGATCCATCTCCAAGTCGTTGCCCGCTTGAATCGACTGAAGTAAATTTACCAAGGTAAACTACATTGTCAAGACGTGGCGGCGCGGAATCTCGTCGGATCAATTACCCCGTCGCATTCTGTAGGGAACGCCCTCTCCCGGCGCACCGGGATTCCGTGTGCTGCAAGACGACGTCGCACCCGCTTCCCGGAACGCCACGGAGGGCGTTCCCTACAGAGGCTGTCCCGTCGTAGGATTGGGTCACTGTGGAGGGAACCATCGCCAGGGTTGTGCCGCCGGCGATTCGTCGACATCGCGATCGTTCTCACGCTCGTCGGACGTTTCTCCATCGTCCTCCTCGCCTTCGTCGTCGAGGCCGATCATCGCGGGGGCCGGCCCATCGACTCGGACCAGGTAATGGCCGCCGAGAGCGTTGATCTGGCTGGCGATCAGGCGCGCTTTTTCGAGGGACTCATTCGGCCCCCGGATATAAAGCGGTTTTCCATCCTTGCCGAATTCCAATTCGTCCGGGCAAAGTGATGGATCGATGCCTACCAGCATGAGGCGCGCCGCGCGGAAGTCGCGGTGCGGCGCGAAGCCGAGCGATTGGGCGTAATCGGCGGCGCAATGCACGAGCTTCGAAAAATACTCGGGCGTGACTTCCCGCAACCGGCCGTGGGCCTCGATCTTGTCGATCAACGTCTCGTACTCGGCGCTCCCCGTCACTCGCCAAAAGGCGTTCTTCACGCCGAGGCAAAAAACGTCGACGAGGAACACACCGCAGGCAATTTTGCCCGCCGGAGCCCGCCGGGCAATGACCAATTGGCCAAGACCGTTGTTCCACAGGCCCTCCGGCACCAAGGTCGCCAGGATCGGCCAGGAGTCGGCTTCTCCGAGCGAAATCATCGGGTTGTCGGACGTGACCCGAGCCAGTTGCCGTCGCTTCTGGTCGCGTTTGGCCTTCTGCTTCGCAAGACGCTTCTGTTGACGTGCTCCGTGTTGTTTTGACATCGGCGACTCCTTTCCAGTCATTCGAGTTTCGTGGGGCAGGTTTCCAACCTGTCATAAAAGCCTGCATGGCAGGTTGGAAAACTGCCCGCTTGGTCGCGCTGCGCTCTTTATTCTATTATCACTTTGCCGCGACGGGCGCCAAGATCAGCCGCCGACGGGTTCGACCGATTCACCGCTACTTGGCGACCTGCCCCACTCTGGACCCAGGGCGTCGGGCAATTCGCGAGAATTCCCAAACGCGCGCTGCAATTCGGAACTCTCACGAGTTCCGCTACGGGCAGGCTATTTCGACAGTTCCTTCAAGTACACGTACAGATCGGCCAGGTCTTTGTCGTTGACGTCGTTCAACAGGCCGGTCGGCATCAGCGATTGACGGCTGGGACGGGTGCTTTGAAGGTCGTCGCCGGTGACACGGATGGTGGTGTCGGGACCGGTCTGCAAGAGCAGCCCGTCTGCCGAATCGTAAACCAACAGGCCGTGATGGACCTGGCCCGCCCGCGTGGCGACGAGTGTCGTCTGGTACAACGGCGAGACGTCGCGGCGGGGGTCGACGATGGACGCGAATAGGTCGTCGCGCGAAAAGCGGCGCGCGGCGCCGGCCAGGTCGGGTCCCAACCTGCCGCCGCCCGTGTGGCAGCGGTTGCAGGAGCGCTTTTCGAACACCAATTTGCCGCGCGCGCGGTCGCCGCGCTCCCAATCGACGCCCGCCAGCCGTTGCCCCCACGCGGCCGCATCAGCGCCGCCGAAACCGGCCAGCGTCTTGGATTCCTTGGGGTGCGTTTTGGCGAACCACTCGAAACACATGGCGTACGCGGCCGCCAGATCAGCGCCCTCGGGATCAGGAACTTCGAAATTTTCGCCCGACCATACCGACAGCAGCTTCGCCAGCGCCCGCCGCACGGGCTGTTGCTCCGGCGCGGCGCAATACGCCTTGAGCGTCCGCAGCGCGGCGGCCAGTTCGGCCGCCGTGGCCGGCGTGCCGAGCGAGGCCAGCGCGTCGGCGGCCCGGGAAACAACATCCCCCTGCGGAGAAGCCAAGGCTTCAACCAGCCGCGCGCGATCTTCCGGCCTGGCTCGCGCGGCAAGCGCCAGGGCAATCGCGTCGCGCAGGCCGAAATCGTTCCATTGCTCGCGCAGCACCGGCAGACACTCTTCGTCCGCTAGCGACGCGACGACGGTAACAAGCTCCGGCGTCCAATGCGGTTCGTTGTCGTCATCAGGCGCGACGGATTGTGCGACTTTGAGCAACCTCCGTGCCGCGTGCTGCCGTTCGTCACCCCGCAGGTGGGCCGCGAACAGGCTGTGCGCCGGAAGTCCCAAGCCCGGCGATTCGGCAACCGCGCGTGCAAGCCGTGGGTCGCGGTGGCGTAATTCGTCGTACATCTCGCCCACGCGCAACGGCCAGTTCGTATCGGGGTACATCCGCCGCGCCGCCATCTTGCGGTGCAGGTTGACGAGCGCCCTTGCCGTTGCCAGTGTGACCGCCTCCGATCGCGGTCCAGTCAGTCGCGAGAGCACGATGAGGAAGTGGATGTCGTCCACGGGCGAGCTATCGGGCGTGCAATACGAAATGACCACCTCCGGCGTATGCGTTCCGGCTGCCGAGATCATCGCCAGCACCCGCGCGACCTCACGCTCAATCTCGCCCACCCGCTTGGTCGATGCGTTCGACTTCGCCGGTCCGTCAATCGCGCGGCTGAGTCGGGATAGGAACTTCGAGTTCGTCGAACGATCGATTTCGAGTGTGGCGTTGCCCATATAACCGCTGTAAACCTCGGGCTGATCGGGCTGAATGTGCAGGTCGCCGAGTCCAATCTGAATCAATCGCAGTGCCTCGATTTGCACGGCAGGGTTCGCCGATTTATTCAGCGCATTGAGGCAATCGTCGAAGTACTCGTCCGGCATGGCTTTGCCGTCGGCGGGACGCTCGGCGAGCCAAAGTCGAGCCAACCGACGACTCGGCGAATTGTCCTTTAAAGGGTCGCCCAGCACGCGATGGAAACTCTCCTCTCCGACATTCCGCGCGGCGACCAGCATTGCCGCGCGCACGCGGCGGCAATCATTGCGGTCGGCAGCGCCAGCCCAGTTCGGTCGGCGATCGACTTCTGCCGCGATCCGCCTGGGAAGCGAGGCGATTGCTTCCCAAGCGGCCCGCATGACCCTGGGCGAATTGTCATAGGTCATTCCCGCAAGTAACCACGTCGTCACTGCTTCGGTAGGTTGGCGCGACAGTGCCCACGCCACCCGTGCCGCGAGCGTTGGCCTCGCGAGCAAGACGGCCTTGCGAGCCTCATCGTCCGTCAGCCCTCCAAACAGCTCAACGAGCACCTCCAGCGCGCGAACCTGCTGGCACACGTCGCGCTGGTTGTCGAGCATCGCGGCGACGAACGGCTCGCGCCCCAATTGCCGGGCGAGCGGCACCCACTTGGCCCGCGACCAACTTGAAAGCGGTTGATCGGCCGCAAGTACCTGCTCCAGCGGCGCATCGGGCGTTTTGACCGAGGCCGGCGTGTAACGCACGCGGAACACGCTGCCGCGCGTGCCGCGCCCGCCGACGGCGACGAATAGATCGCCTTTGTGTCCGACGGCCAGGTCGACCGGTGCGAAGCCGACGTCGCCCGTCGTTTGCAGAAAGGTTTCCAACTCGCCGGTGAAACTCGCCTCTTTTGGCACGAGGCCGATGAAATAGACCCGGCCGAGTGTCCAACAAGCTGTGAACACGCCGCCGCGGTAGTAGCGGGGAAACTGCCGGTGGCGGTAGACCGTCAGACCGGTGGGCGAGCCGCGGCCGATTTCGACCAATCGCTCGACGTTGTCGGGGAACGACTCGGGCCGGTTCCAGCTCCGCTGCCAGCCTTTCAAGAGCCAGCCGTGCTCCATGCCGGTGGCGACGTCGAACAGCCGAGTCGGCGCGTACCAGGGAAGGTAATGGTCTCGTTCGCCGTCGGCGTCGACGGTGAAGAGCTGCCCGGTGGCGTTGAAGTCCAAGTCGTAGGGATTGCGGAAGCCGTGGGCCATGACGTCCATCTCGCGGCCGTCGGGCGAGATACGGACCACGCCGCCGCAGCGCGGCTCCTTCACCGGCGAACCGGGCCGCTGGGCGTGCTCGGCGGAGATGCCCGCGTCGTTGCCGCAAACCACGTAGAACCAGCCGTCGGGCCCCTTGATCACGCCGTTGGCGCCGTGCTCGGAGTGCCGCAGGTGCGTCCAGACTTCGCCTTCGTCGTCGGCTTTGCCGTCGCCGTCGGCGTCACGGAGCCGGCGAACGGCGTTGTCGCCGGTGCAGATCAGGTCGGGGCCGTCGAAGTACATTCCGTGGGCGCCGCTCTTGGGCGTGGCCGAAAAGAGCGAGGCCCGGTCAGCCCGGCCGTCGCCGTCGTCATCGTGCAGGATCTTCACGTAATCGGGCCCCGCCACGACGACCCGTCCTTGGGCGTCGACCGTCATCGAAAAGATATTGTGGGCCAGCGCGTCGTCGGCGTAAAGCGACGCCTCGAACCCCTCGGGCACGGCCAGGCCCAAGTCGCCCTCGGGCGCGGTCTGCGCTGAAGCGACCGCGCAACCTATGACGAGCGGACACGCGAGAAACCGGTACCAGTGCGACATTCTTGCGGCATCCTCAAAGCGCGGTTCGAGCGTGTGGATATGTTACCATGCTATCGGAGCGTGGACCGCGCGGCAAACGGCGGATAGGCGAGGCGACCAATGGTTGCCTTGCGAGGACTCTAGACTACAATCGGTGCGAGGCGTTTCGAGCACAAAAGGAGCAAGCATGAGCGAAGTTCGAGTTCTGGTCGGCACGCGGAAGGGCGCATTTGTCTTGACGTCGGATGGCAATCGCCGGCGCTGGGATATCAATGGCCCCTTCTTCGCCGGATGGGAGATCTACCACATCAAGGGCTCGAAGGTCGACCCGAACCGTATCTACGCGTCGCAATGCAGCGGCTGGTTCGGGCAGCAGATCCAGCGTTCCAACGACGGCGGTAAGACGTGGGAGCCGGTGGGCAACCAGTTCGTGTACGACGGCGTCCCCGGCACCCACATGTGGTACGACGGCACCCCGCACCCCTGGGAATTCAAGCGGGTCTGGCACCTCGAACCCTCGCTCACCGATCCCGATACCGTCTACGCCGGTGTGGAAGACGCCGCCTTGTTCCGCTCGAGCGACGGCGGAACGTCGTGGCACGAGCTTGCCGGACTGCGCGGCCACGGCACGGGCTCCAAATGGCAGCCAGGCGCCGGCGGGATGGGATTGCACACGATCCTCCTGGATCCAAGCCATCCGGATCGGATGTTCATCGCCATTTCGGCGGCGGGCACTTTCCGAACCGACGACGCCGGAAAAACCTGGCGGCCGATCAACCGTGGCCTGCATTCCCAATACATCCCCGACCCGAACGCCGAGGTCGGTCACTGCGTTCACCGCATCGCGATGCACCCGGCGCGGCCGGGCGTGCTATATATGCAGAAGCACTGGGACGTCATGCGCAGCGACGACGCCGGCGATTTGTGGCACGAGGTCAGCGGCAACCTGCCCACCGACTTCGGCTTCGTGATTGACGTCCACGCGCACGAACCGGAGACGATTTACGTGGTTCCGATCAAGAGCGACTCGGAGCACTTCGTGCCGGATGGAAAGCTGCGGGTTTACCGCAGCCGGACGGGCGGAAACGACTGGGAGCCGCTCGCCAAGGGCCTGCCCGAGCGCGACTGCTACGTCAACGTGCTGCGCGACGCGATGGCCGTCGATTCGCTCGATTCGTGCGGTGTGTATTTCGGCACCACCGGCGGGCAGGTGTACGCCTCGGCCGACGCCGGGGACAGTTGGACGGCGATCGTCCGGGATTTCCCGGCCGTGATGTCCGTCGAGGTGCAGACGCTGCCATGATCCGAGTCGTGCTCCCGCACCATCTGCGGACGCTGGCGCACGTTGGCGCCGAGGTGCTGCTCGACGTCGAGGGTGTTGCCACGCAGCACCTGGTGCTCGACGCGCTGGAGGCACGCTATCCCGTGTTGCGAGGGACGATCCGCGACCACGTCACGCGGAAGCGGCGGCCATTCGTGCGGTTTTTCGCTTGCCTGGAGGACGTTTCCCATGAGCCCCCCGACGCGCCGCTGCCCGACGCAGTCGCGTCGGGGGCGGAACCTTTTTACGTCATCGGGGCTATTGCGGGAGGGTAGGAGTGGTTCAAGTAACGCAGCCTGGGTTTCTCTTGCTTCAAGCGGCCTGGACGGCGACAATGATGAGGATGAAACTGATTACTTTCATTCTGGAGTCGAGTCATGTCGCGAGCGACGATTGAAGAACGAGTGGCCGCTCTGGAAAGACAGGTCGGAGCATTGCTTGCGAACCACGGAGCGACAGCACATAGCAAGGACTGGCGCCGCACGCGCGGGGTCTTTACCGGGGATGACCTCATGAAACAGGTTTTCGAGGAAGGCCGCAAGATTCGCGACGTGGAAAGGAAGCGTGCGCGGGCGCAGAGTGGGACAAAACGCCAAGCCCGTTCATGATCCTGCTCGACACCGATCACATTTCTGTTTTCACAGACGAACGCGACCCACGGCACGGGCTGTTGAATACGCCTTTCAATCTGTATCTTTCGACTTCCACCACTCCTTCAGCACTGAATCGCCCGTTCCAAAATAGTTGCCGCCGAATCCCTCTCCGTTTTCGAACGAATAGAAGCTCACGTGCGGCAACCCCTCGTGCGACATGGGGAGGAAGAGTGTGAACGTGCCCGTGCCTCGATGGACGCCCGCTCGTTGGACTTTGAGTTCGACGCCTGCCGCGCGAGCGCGTCGATTCGGGCGGCCGAAGCGCTGACCAATCGACGAGCATGACAGGCGGAGCCACGAGCTTGAGAAGAACCAGCAGCCAGAGCACGTATGCGACCGGCGGATTGCGCCAAACGCGCGTCAGTCCGTAGACGAAAATCGCGAATACGAGCGCCACGACGGTGTTTTGCGCAGCGAACACGAAGAGATTGTTCATCAGGCGTCCCGCGTCATTTTGAGTACTTGTCGAGCAGCTTGCGAATTTCCGCGGCCTCTTTGCCGCTGAGCCGTTTCTGATCGATCAACTGCATGATCAAGGGCGCGATCGAGTCGCCCCCCAGGCGCTCGACGAGCGTTTTGAGTTCCTGTCCGAGGATGTCGGCTGGAGAGGCGGTCGGCGAGAAAACATGCACGAACGAGCTGCGGTCGCGGGCTACAAGCCCTTTGCGCTCCAGACGTTGCAAGAACGAATGGACGGCGGCAAACTCGGACTCCGCGCCATCGGGATAAACGACCTCAGTGATGGCCTTCGCCGTCAACGGCCCGCGCGCCCACAGCTCCTTCAGCACCGCCAATTCCGCATCGGTGACCCGGACCGGTTTCTTGATCACGACGAAGCCTTTCCCGTGATTATAAGCAGTGTGCTTATGAGTATAGGCGTGCTGCTTATAAATGTCAACACTGATTTTCCGCAACGCGGAAATCGGCGGTGCGGCCGACAAGTTGCGGCTGGTTCATAACCTCGGTGCGGACGGCTTGAACGGCGGCTGGAAGGCCTGCGCGCCGTGGACCTTGAGCTTCCGCTTGAATACGCGGTCGCCGCAGGTGGCAAAGAGGATACCGAAGCTCTCGCCTCCGAAGCAGAAATTCGAGAGTTTGCCGTTGGGCGTGGGAATGATCGAGTGTACGCGCCCGGCCTGGTCGCAGACTTGAATGCCCATCCGCGTGGCGACGTAGAGCCGCCCGTCGCCGTCGGTTCGCAGGCCGTCGGCCCCGCTGTCGTCGGCCGTGTCCGGCGCGTGCAAGTGATAGTAGCGCTGCTTGTGCGCCAGCGAGCCGTCGGGCCGCACCTGGAAGCTGTAGACCCAGTGCGTGTGGCTGTCGGCCACATACAACAGCGACTGGTCGGGCGAAAGCGTGATGCCGTTGGAGAACTTCAAGCCGGTGTCGACGACTTTCTTCTCGCCTTTCGGACTGATGTACCAGACCCGGCTCGGCGATTTGCCGTCCCAGCCGGGATTCGTCACGTAGATGCCTCCGTCGTGGCGAACAACGAGGTCGTTGCCGCGGAAGCCTTGCGATACGACCGTCGGCTTGCCGCCGGCGTCGTAGGCCAGCACCTGCTCGGCGCCGCCGGCCACCGCATAAAGCCGGCCGTCAGGACCAAAGGCCTGGCCGTCGCCCAGCTTCGAGTCGGCGATGAAGACGCTCAATTTACCGTCGAGATCGATCTTGTAGGTCTTGCTGGCGGGCACGTCGTTGAAAAAGACTTCTCCCTTGGCGTTCACGGCCGGCCCCTCGGTGAACTTGTAGCCTTCGGCGACCGGCCGCCAATCTTCGCCGGGAACGAGAATCTCTTGAAGCTGCGGCGAACCGGCGCCTGCTTTGACGGGCGCGGGCCAGTCTTTCCAGAGCCAGCGCATCGCGTCGGCGAAAACCTGCGTCGCCTGATCCGTGTTGTGCCCTCCGTCGCCCCAGGCGTGGTTGACCTCGTAGCCGGAAAAAACCAGCGCTCGCTCCATTTCCTGGTTGGCCATCCACCAGTCGCCGCCCGAGATGTTCAAGTCGCCGCTGCCGTCCTGAAGGAAGATGCGGATCGGTTTCGGCTCGAACTTACGGACGAGGGTGGGGTAGGCGTTGCCGCCGCGTAGACCGACGTACGTGCCGACGGCGCTGAACACGCGGCGGAACGCGTCGGGCCGCTCCCAGGCCGCCGTGAAGGCGCAGATCGCTCCGCTGCTGGCGCCGGCGATCGAGCGGTCGTTGCCGTCGCGCGAAAGCCTGATCGGCCGGCCGTCACTCGTCTTCCGCCGCTCGACGTCGGGAAGCAACTCCTCCAGAACAAAGCGCGCGTAAGCGTCGCCGAGGCCGTCGTACTCGAAGCTGCGGTTGAAACGGTCGAGCGCCTCGTCGGCCAGCGCGGGCACGCGGCCGGGTGTCACGAACACGCCAACGACGACGGGCATTTCCCGCTTGTGGATCAGCTCGTCGAAGACGGCCGGGGCGTTGTACTGAATACCATCCTGGTTGACGTATACGCAAGCGGGCTTCGCCGGGTCGTATTGCTTGGGCACGTAGATCCAGTAGTCGCGCACGGTGCCGGGAAAGATTTTGCTCTCGTTGAAGGTGTATTGCGCGACTTCTCCCTTGGGAGCGGAATCCGTCTGCGATCCGTCGGCTCGCAGAGGCATGGGAAGAGGAAAGGCGGAAAGGATCGAGAGTAGAAGACCGACCTGGCGGAGGCATGTTAACACGGTGGGGTTCCTAGCGTGGTGGCGAATCTGGGGTGTGGGCCCGGCGGAGTATGGTTTGCCATCATACTCTACCGTTTGCTCTTGGCCCAACGCCTTTCGAGCCGGTCCATGAGGCGCGTGAAGGGTGCGAAACGGAAGGAGGCGACAGTGACAAACCAGCCGACGGCGGCGCCGCCGCAAATATCGCTGAGAAAGTGCGCCCCGCATTGGAGCCGCTGTAAGGCCACCAACACGGCCAGCGCGATGAACAGCCGCCTCGCGTGGGGATACAGGCACGACAAGAGCAATGCGAATGCCACGGCGGTGGCCGTGTGCGCCGACGGGAAGCTCTGGAGCGAACTTCCGCCCGCTCCGAAGGGGAAAGGGGCCTCGAACGTCTGCCAGACGTTGCCTGCCGCGAGGTCGAAGCCCGAGGGGCGTCTGCGGGCGATGAGCAGCTTGCCGATGTTGGCCGCCAGTCCCGCGCCGTAGGTTACCGTCAGCAGGCGCGGAATCGCCGGGCGCCGGGCAGGGTCGAGCATGAATACGGCCACGGCGAGCATGGCCACGCCGATGCCGTGGCCGAACGTCTCCGACATCTCCAGCAATTCACGAATTGGACGCAATGCCCTCGCTCCGTTCTCAGGCCCGGCGTTATTGATCGCGATCGCCCGCCGCGAGAGGGGAACGTCGATCGACAACGCCGCCAGTCCAGCCAAAGCCAGGGCCGGCAAGAAAACGTGGCGCCAATACCTTGGTCCGGTCACACCCCAGACGGGTGAATTCCAATTCACCGTGGGGC
>DATLQY010001110.1:0-7806 GCA_035534975.1 Pirellulales bacterium | reverse complement strand
GTCCGCGAGGGAACCATGCCCGGCGAGTTCGACCGCTACAACATGCAACGCCAACTCAGCCTCACCGCCAACTTCCATGGCGAGGATTTGGGGCGCGTTGCGCGGCAAGTGGCCCAAGCCATCGACCGGGCCGGCGATCCGCCCAAGGGGTCCAAACCTGAGACGCGAGGGCAGATCCCGCCGATGCGCGATATGCTCACCGGCCTCTCGATCGGTTTCGGTCTGGCGGTCGTCGTGATCTTCCTCTTGTTGTCGGCGAATTTCCAGTCGCCGCGGCTGGCGCTGGTCACCGTTTCGACGGCCCCGGCTGTGGTGGCGGGCGTGGCGCTGGCGCTCTGGCTGACGCGCACCACGCTCAATATCCAGTCGTTCATCGGAGCAATCATGGCCATCGGCGTGGCCATGGCCAACGGCATCCTGCTGGTTACGTTTGCCGAGCAGCACCGTCGCGCAGGAAACAGTTCCGTGGCCGCGGCGATCGAGGGCGCGGCGAGCCGTTTGCGGCCGATCATGATGACCAGCCTTGCCATGACCGCCGGCATGGTGCCGATGGCCTTGGGGTTAGGTGAAGGGGGCCAGCAAGTGGCGCCTTTGGGCCGGGCGGTGATCGGCGGACTGGCCGCCGCGACCTTTGCCACCCTGTTCATATTGCCAGCCGTGTTCGCCATCGTCCAACGACGGGCCAGCGCTCAATCGGCTTCGCTCGACCCGGACGACCCCCAAAGCGCCCATTACACTCCGTCGGACGATACAGCCGCCAAGGAGGGAGGATAGCCCGAATGACAACGAAACGAGAACCGCGGAGAGTACGGATCGGAAGCGGGAAAAGGGGAAAAGGGGATGAGGGGAAAAGGAGACCTGCTTGTACCTTTGCTCCGCGGCCCCACGACGCGGTCGCGCCACAGGGTATGCGCGGACGCGGAACGTCCGCGGAGCCGTTCGCAGCACCCGCGCAACGGGTCGACGAAACGAGGGAACGAGTAACGAAAATGAGCCACGTCCAGGCACAGTTCATTCACCGGGCCGCACTGCTGGGACCACGGCCCCAAAGGGGCCGGATTCGACAGCCCAGGGCGCAGCCCTGGGGACGCCAATGCCACCCCATGTCGTTAGCCCCAACGGGGCGCGACTCGTGGGATGGCGCCGAAGAGTCACGCCCCGTTGGGGCTTACGACCAATTTGATCACGTCGATTCCCAGGGCTGCGCCCTGGGCTTTCGAATTGCGCACCTTCGGTGCTACGCTGCGTTTCTGCTACTCGTATTCGTCGGATGCGACGGGCAATGGGGCGGCGGCAATGCCAACAACTCGAACACGAACGCGTCTGTCGGCGAAACACCGGCGATTCGCGTGACGACCGTCAGGCCGGAGCGCAAGGATCTTGTCCGCCGCACGCGGCAGCCGGGCCAGGTCGACGCGTTTCGCCGCGCGCCGCTCTTTGCCAAGGTGCCGGGCTACGTGGAGCGCTTCACCCGCGACATCGGCGACGACGTCCGCGGGCCTCGCTACGACGATGATGAGAACCTCATTGAGCGTGGCGAACTCCTGGCGGAATTGTCCATTCCCGAGCTCGACGAGCAGATTCGGGAGAAGGAAGCGGTCGTCGGACTGAAGCGGGCGGAGATCGACCAGGCCCGGGCTAATATCAAAGTGGCCGAGGCGGAAGTGAAGACGGCCAAGGCCAGGCTCGAACAGGCCCTGGCCGAGGTCGACCGGACCACGCACGACCAGGAAAAATGGAAATCGGAATATGAGCGGGTCGTCAAGCTGACGGAGAACCGTTCGGTGAACACCAAGGTGGTGGACGCAACCCGAAATGAGTTTCAAGCGTCCCAAGCGGCATCGCGTGACGCGGCGGCAAAAGTCGACGCGGCCAACGCGGCCATCGCCGAGAGCGAGGCCTATGTCGAGAAGGCGGTCGCTGACGAGGTAGCCGCGCACGAGCGGCGGCGCGTCGCCGAGGCCGACCTGGCCCAGACCCGCGCCCTGGCAGAGTACCGGCGCATCGAAGCGCCGTTCGACGGCACGATCAGCGAGCGGAATCTCGACGTGGGCCATTTCGTGCAACCGGCCGACCAGGCGCAAACCAAACCGTTGTTCGTGGTCGTGCAGACCGACGTCGTGCGCGTGTTCGTCGACGTGCCCGAGATGGAGGCGACGCTCGTCGACCGCGGCGATCGGGCGACGATCCGTGTTCAGTCGCTTTCCGGCCGCGATTTTACCGGAGAGGTCACGCGCACCGCCTGGGCGCTCGATTCCACGAGCTCCAGCCGCACCTTGCGAACCGAGATCGACGTGCCCAACCCCGATGGCGTGCTACGGGCCGGAATGTACGTCTATGCCACCGTCGTTCTCGATGAACGCCACGAGGCGCTGAGCTTGCCGCTTACCGCGGTCCGCCGACACGAAGGCAACGCCTCGTGTTTTTGTGTCGAGGACGGCAGCTTGGTTGAAAAACCACTTGAAGCGGGCCTGTCCGACGGCACCGACGTTGAAATCGTCTCGGGGCTTGGCGGCGACGAGAACGTGGTTCAAAAAGTGACGCCGGCACTGGCCGGCGGTCAGCGCGCCGAAGCCACGCCCGCCGAGAAGGGAAAGTAGGCCGTAGCATCAAGCTCGCCTTGGACTGGCGCCTGCCCGCACCGTCGTTACAACCCGTTCTTTCGTCAAATGCCGCCTTTTCGTTAAACTCCATCGCGCGCGCATGCCGATTCGTCCCGATGGGGGTCGCTCCCCCACTGGCCGTCACCGTCCCTGGTCTACACACATGTGTGGGTTAACGGCACATCACCATGTGACATGCGCCTTTCTCATGGCGGTTGTCGCCGGGTGTGCCGCACAACGCCCGCGCGTCGAAGTTCCTTCGCGGAAACCAGAGATCGGGAAATCTGCCGTATCGACCGTCGGTTTCCTGCAGACCGAAACCTTGCCGAGGGTCGTGCCCGCGCCGTCCGAGATGATTCCGCCGGGCACTCCCAACCGCGCTCCAAGGCAAGCAGCAACGTCGTTTCCCAGGGTTGCACCACCGGGCCGAGGCGCCAACAACGTCGAGAGCCTTCCGATCGACTTGCCAACGGCTTTGCGGTTGGCCAATGCCGACAACTTGCAGGTCGCGCTAGCCCGCGAACAGATTCGCCAAGCCTTGGCCCGCGTCGAAAGGGCCCAGACATTGTGGCTTCCATCGATCCGCGGCGGCACAAGCTACAACCGCCATGACGGTTCGATCCAGAACGTCGACGGCACGCAATTCAATACGTCTCGCGGGGCGTTCTATTCCGGATTGGGGGCGGGCGTTTACGGCGCCGGCACGCCGATCGTGCCGGGAGTCTACGCCAATTTCAGTCTGGCCGATGCGATCTTTCAGCCGCTGGCCGCCCGACAATTCGCCGCCGGCCGACAGCGCGCCGCCGCCGCGGCCACGAACGATGCGATCTTGAATGTTTCGCTCGGTTACCTCGAGCTATTACGTGCCCATCAAGACCTTTCGATATCGCTCGATATCAGGGAAAAAGCCCAACGACTTGCGGATGTGACCGCCGATTACGCGCGCACGGGCGAAGGTTTGCAGTCCGACGCCGACCGCCTGCAAACCGAGTTGGCCGTGCGCCGCAACGACTTGCTGCGTGCCGAGGAGTCGCGCAAGGTGGCCTCGGCGCGGCTTGCGCAACTATTGCACATCGACCCGACCATGCTTCTGGAGCCCGTCGAGCCAACGGTCGTGCCGATTGAACTTGTGCCGGAAGGCGCCGACCTGCGCGAGCTCGTGATCCAGGGGCTTTCTCGCCGGCCGGAGCTCGACGAAAGCCGGTTCCTCGTGGGCGAGGCGGTGCAACGCTTGCGCCGCGAACGCTTCGCGCCATTGGTTCCCAGCCTGCTCGTCGGTGGGAGCTACGGCGCGATGGGTGCCGGAGTCAACGGCAACCTGGCGCCGGGGACCGGCCGACTGGACCTCGACGCCGCCGCCTATTGGGAGATGCGCAATTTGGGTCTCGGAGATGCCGCCGCCCGCCACGACGCCCAATCGGCCGTGCGGCAAGCTCAGGTGCGGCAACTGGCGGCCATGGACCTCGTCTCTCGCGAGATCACGGAGGCCCATGCCCAAGTCGAAGCGCGCCGCCGGCAGATCGCAATCGGCCGAGAGGGCGTCGAGGCCGCGGCCAACTCCTACCAACGTAATTTGGATCGCGTTCTCGACGCGAGAGGGCTGCCGCTTGAGGCATTGCAATCGATTCAGGCCCTGGCCCAGGCGCGCCGCGAGTACCTGCGAACGCTGGTCGACTACGACGCGGCGCAGTTCACCCTGTACCGTGCCATCGGCACGCCGTCCGGCGACCCATCACAAACAAAACCAGCAACACCGTCGGGCTAGCCTATTCGACGGCGATCACCTCGCCGTCAGGTGTGACCTCGACTTCCAAGGTCTTACCCGTCGCCGTCTTGCCGCGCACCTCGTACACCAGCCGGCCATCTTCCTTTTTCTTCCAGGCCATCTCGAATCTCGCGTTGGGCAGCTCGAGGCGGGCCGCCTTCATGACCGCTTCGGGCACCTGTTCCAAAGGCACCACCTCCGACGGCTCCGGCGTCTTTTTTGCACAACCGCCCACGATCAGGAGCAAGACGAGAAATCCAATCTTACGCATCTTTCCCCTTTCAAAAATCGCCGTTCGCCACGTCGCGGCCCGCCCGCGTGGTCAGGGCGAGAAATGTCGGATAGCTTAGCGAGCCGCTCAGAAGCGAAACGTGCCCGTCCGCGAACAAGAATTGCACGCCTCTGGTCGCGTGCAGGCTGTAGAATTGGTTGACCTCCGACAACACGTCGCCCGGCGGAATTCGATCGCCCACGTGCCCAAGCACCATACCGGTTCCGTTTTCCGGCGGCCCACTCCCAACACCGTCCGTCAGATCGGGTACGAGCACGGCGCCCGTGACCGAACCCGTCCACGTGGCGAAGCCCAGGAGCTGCGAACGCTCGCCTACGGCCAACGTTTGAGAGAGGCCGTCGCGGACGTCAGCCGGCGTCACGTGGCTGTTGCGAAAGAACATCCCGTCGCCGTCGACCCCGGGCTCGGTCGTACCGTAAACGCCGACGTAATTCGCCTCGGCAACCATGCAGATCGGCGTCGTCGGATTGGGCGGTCCCGTCTGCACCTGCCAAACACGCCGCGACGAAGGGTCGGAAGGACAGAGATAGACGGGAAGACTCGTCACGCGAACGTCGGCGTTCAAGGGGTGTTCGATCGGCAGGCCGAATTGGATCTGCTGATAGGTCCCAAATTGCTCCAACTCCGGCAACAACATCGCCGCCCATCCCCAACCCGGCCCCGTGTCAGTGCCCGCGGCGTCGAACGCGGAGATGTAGCCCGACGGAAAGACGTGGTGCAAATCGACGTAATTGTGCAGCGCCACGCCGATCTGCTTGAGGTTGTTGCAGCACTCGGTGCGCCGCGCGCTTTCGCGGGCCGATTGCACCGCCGGCAACACGATGGCCACGACCAGGCCGATGATGGCGATCACGACGAGCAGCTCGATGATCGTGAAACCGCGGCGAGGTGAAGTCATGTTCTCAAGCTTCTTGAGACCGAACGGGCCAGTTAGCATGGGTGGCATTCTAATTGGCCAAAGTTGCGGGCGCATGACGCGAAGATGACAATGCTGTAATCTTCGACGGCATACCCATGGGACACCGCGTACAATCGACGATTCACTTAGTTGGGATGGTGGGCGGCGCCCACCAGGCGACCATGCGGATACTCGTCGTGGAGGACAACGCGGAATTACTCCGGCACCTCGAACGGGGGCTCAAGGAGCAAGGCTTCGCCGTCGATTCCGCCACGAATGGAGAGCAAGCCTTGCGCAGCGCGCGTTCGGGCGCCTACGACCTGCTGGTCCTCGACCGCATGCTGCCCGGCCGCGACGGACTCGACGTGCTGCGCCGGTTGCGGGCCGAAGGCCTGACGACCCCGGCGATCTTCCTTTCCGCCAGGTCCGCGATCGACGATCGGATTGAGGGCCTGGACACGGGCGCCGACGATTACTTGACCAAGCCGTTCTCGTTCGCCGAGCTGCTCGCGCGCATCAGGGCGATCGCGCGCCGCGGCGGAGAGGCGGCCTTGCCGGTGCTTCAAGTCGGCGACCTGCGGCTCGATCCGGCGACCCGCATCGTCGAGCGCGCCGATCGCCGCATCGACCTGACGGCGAAACAGTTCGCCCTGTTGCACTACCTTTTGCGGCACGCGGGCCAGGTCGTCAGCCGCACGATGATCCTGGAACAGGTTTGGGATCTTCATTTCGACGGCGGCACCAATGTCGTCGACGTTCACATCAACCGGCTGCGGAACAAGGTCGACCATCCCTTCGACCGCCCGCTGATCCACACGCTGCGAGGAGCAGGCTATGTGCTGCGCGAGCCGTAGGCGGCGCGTCGGATTGCGCCCGCGCTTGGCGGCATGGACCGCGTCGGTTTTGTCGGTTTCGCTTTTGACGGGCTTCGCGTGGGCCCACGCGAACCTGCGGATCGTGCTGCAGAGCCGGAATGACTTGTTCCTTACGAACAAGTTGACGGAATTGGCGACCTTGCTGAAGGAGGAATCGTCAGACGACCAGGGCGCCTCGCTGCTCGCGGAGATCCGCCGCGAAGTGGCGGCCTACGGCGACCAAGGCCTGGTGATCGTCGTGCGGGGGATGGGCGACGGCGATTGGACCGCGCCCTGGGACGACGTTGCCCGTGGCGTGGCCGAGCGCCTGGCCGCCGCCGGCCTCGGCGAGTCGGTCGAGACCATTGTCTTGCCACAAACCGGCGTCCGCTACCGCGCCGCCGAACGAAAACTGGTGGCGGGCGAGGACCGCACCATAACGCTGCAATTAGCGCTCTCGCTCGCGGAGACGGAAGCGGCGTTGGGCCATTTCGACCGGCGGATGGCCGCGGGGGGGTTGGCGTTCCTGGCGCTGGCCGTGGCCGGCGGTTGGCTCTTGTCGCGGCAAGCTCTGCGCCCGGTGGCGGAGAGCATCGCCACGGCCAGGCGACTGAACCCCAAGGATCTCGCGGCGAGGTTGCCGCTCTCCGGCGCCGACGACGAGCTCGACCAGCTTGCCGCCACGATCAACCAATTGCTCGACCGGCTGGCCGAATACCACGAGCAGATCATTCGCTTCACCGCCGATGCATCGCACGAGCTGCGCGGCCCATTGGCGGCGATGCGCGCCGCGGTCGAAGTCACGTTGCAACAAGCGCGCGCCGACGACGAGTACCGCGACGCGCTGGGAGCGCTGGACGAGCAGTGCGAGCACCTGGGGTCGCTCGTGAATCGCTTGTTGTTGTTGGCCAAGGCCGACGCCGGCCAGGTCGCGGTGCGTCACGACGCGGTGGACCTGGCGACCATGATCGACGAAATCGTCGACCTCTATCGTCCGCTGGCGGAGGAACGGGGCCTTCGCCTCGTTTGGGAACGCGGGACTGAGGCCGCGACGCGCGGCGACGCCACCTGGCTGCGGCAGTTGATCGTGAACCTTGTCGACAACGCGGTCAAATTCACTTCGGATGGCGGCGACGTGAGCATACGGCTGCAATCGGACGGACGGCACGCGCGGCTGGTGGTTTCGGACACGGGCGTTGGCATTTCGGCGGAGCATTTGCCCCATCTTTTCGAGCGATTTTACCGAGTCGATGTGGCGCGTTCCGCTACGGGCCACGGGCTGGGGTTGAGCATTTGCCATTGGATCGTCGAGGCGCACGCGGGGACGATCGAGGTCGAAAGCCGATTGGGGCATGGTTCATCGTTCGTCGTCACGTTGCCCGCCGACGTCGATC
>DATLQY010001109.1:0-5028 GCA_035534975.1 Pirellulales bacterium | reverse complement strand
CACTTTCTCGCGCCAAAATGTCTCATTCTTCTTGGCCGCGTGAAGTATGAAGTATATGGAGCCCGCTCAAGAAGGACTCGGTTGAATCTTGGATTGGTAAGAAGCGGAACTGAACCATGCAGGTTCCCACCGGCCCCTTGACCGCGACAATCTGTCGCGATCCCGTCCGCCAGATACGACAGTTTTACGTGCATAGGGGCAGGTCGGAATCGTTGAAGCTTGGTCCCGACCGGCGGCGCGTGTATGCTGATGCGACGGGCGCAAGGCGTGACGGAGCATGTGTAGCGCGTTTTTTGGTGGGCGGGCGCCGACTCGGTTGGCTTGGGCACGGTTTTCGCGGGCCAAGAGGAAAAGGATGGGATGTCATGGCGCGAATCGAGAGCGTGAACCGAGAGATGCATCCGACGATTCGAAAACAAGCGCTGCGACGCAGCGTGGCGTCGTTCTTTTTCATCACCGTGGCGCTGGTTTGCGTGGTACTGTTAGGTGCATGGGGCGCCTGGCGCGACCTGGCCGAGGTTCGGGCCGACTTGTTGAGGGCCGAGACGACTCGGCTTCGCTCGTTGGCCGAACGCACGGTCGGGCGGATCGAGAGTCACCTGGCCGAAAGTAGCTCCCCGCTGAGTAAGCTGGGGCAGGCGGATTGGTTGAGAGCGCAATGGAAGCGTTACATGCCGCGCCAGCCGGAGCGGCTGTATGGCGCCGTCGTCGATGCCGCGGGCGTGATCGTCGCACACAGTAATCCGCTGTTCGAAGGCCGCCGGATTGAAAAACGCTGGTACGATCGGGCCGTGCCGGAAGCCGGCGACGACGTGGTCGAGTTGCGCAGCGCGGCACTGGCGGGGGGGAGCCATGGCTTCGACGTCAGCGTGCCGATCTCGTTCGAGGGGCAGGCCATCGGAACCTACCATTCCGGTCTTGCCGCCGCGAATTTCGAAGCGCAACTTAACCTGGCGTACGGCCGAATCGTGCGCCGCTGGACGCTGGTCATCAGCGGTATCATGCTGGTCGTGTCACTGGCCGCGCTATCGCTGTACCAGCTTGCACGCCGCACGGCGGCCCTGGAGCGGGGCCTGCAACAGGCCGATGTGCGACACGTGACGGAGTTGAGCCAACTCATGATGGGGCTGGCCCATGAAGTTCGAAACCCGCTGAACGCGGTGCGATTGAACCTGCACATGATTGGTCGGGTGTGCCGCCAGGAAGATTGGCTTCCCGCCGAGGATCTGGCGGGCATGCTGCACGACTCGACACAGGAAATCGAGCGCGTCGAGGTGCTGATCCGTGAAATACTCGGCTTTGCCCAGGTCGAGTCGGAACGGGTCGACGACGTCGATCTAGCGGCCGAGATCCGAGCGATCTTGAATTTCCTGAACCAGTCCATGACCGACGATGAGATCGCGGTGCGGGTGCGCATGACGGACGAACCGGTCGTGGTGCGCATGAACCGCTCGCGCCTCCGGCAGGTGTTGTTGAACTTGTTCAACAACGCGCGCGAGGCGGCCGGTCGCGGTGGGCAAATCGAGTTGACCCTCGTGTCGACGCGCGACGGAGCGAGCCTGTTCATTTCCGATTCGGGACCGGGTGTGCGCGAGCCGGAGAGACAACGCATCTTCGAGCCCTTTTACACCACGAAGCCCGACGGGCTTGGCCTGGGATTGCCCCTGGTCAAGAAGTTCGTGGAAGACGTGGGGGGTGAGGTCCGCTGCGAAGGCGACGAACAGGGCCGCACACGCTTCCGCGTCTGGCTCCCCGCGTCGCGAGCGCCGCATGCCAGAAGGAGCCTGGTATGAATCCAAGGCCGACGGTGCTGGTCGTCGAGGACCAGCCGAGTGAACGACGCGCCATGAGCCGGCTCCTGCGAATGGAGCGGTACGAGGTGCTCACCGCGCGCGACGCCCAGGAAGCCTTGGGCTATCTTCGGCAGCCGGTCCGCCTGGTGATCAGCGACTTGCGGTTGGGTACGATCAGCGGCGTCGACCTGCTGCGGCAATGGAAGGCACAGCGTCCCGAAACGCCCTTCCTGCTCGTAACGGCCTATGGCGACGTCGATAGCGCCGTGAGCGCCATGAAGTTTGGCGCCGCCGACTACCTGACTAAGCCGGTCGACCCCGACCAGCTCCTGCGGCTTGCCGGAGAACTATCGCGCCGGGGTGACGGGGATGGGAATTTAGCGCCGTGCGAGGCCGATGGGCACGATTTCCCTGGGTTTGCCCTGGGGCGGATCATTGGCGAATCGGCGGCGATGCGGCAGGTGTACGAACGCGTGTCGCGCGCCGCGCAGACCGAGAGTATCGTGTTGATCCTGGGCGAATCGGGCACGGGCAAGGAGTTGGTCGCGGAGGCAATCCACCGCGCAAGCCGACGGGCGCGGGGGCCCTTCGTGGCCGTCAACATCACGGCCGTGCCGGAGTCCCTCGTGGAAAGCGAGCTATTCGGTCACGTGCAGGGCGCTTTCACCGGCGCGGCCGGCAACCGGACCGGGCGCTTCGAGGCCGCCGCCGGCGGCACGCTGTTCATCGACGAAATCGGCGACAGCTCCGTCGCCGTCCAGGCGAAACTTCTCAGAGTGCTGGAAACGTTGCGGATCACTCCCGTCGGCGGAAACCACGAGCGCGCGGCCGACGTCCGCGTGGTCGCCGCGACGAGCCGTGACCTGCACGGCGCGGTGGCGGATGGCGACTTTCGAGAGGATCTCTACTACCGGCTGAACGTGCTGACGATTCAGCTCCCGCCGCTACGCGACCGGCGCGACGACATCCCGTTGCTCGTGGACCATTTCCTCGACGAATCGTGCAGGGCCAACGGGCGCAAGCGGCCGACCGTGAGCGCGGAGTTGGAGCGGTTCCTGCTCCAATTCGATTGGCCGGGCAACGTGCGTCAACTGCGTAACGCCATCGAGAGCATGGTCGTGATGGCGTCGGGTGAAGTGCTTTCGATGGGCGATGTCCCCTCGCACCTGACGCGTGTCCGCGCGACGACCGCGCAGGAGGGTGACGCGACGACATTGGAGTCGCTGGAACGGGCGGCGGTGCTCGAAGCGTTGGCGCGGACCGGCGGCAACCGCACGCACGCCGCGGAGGCCCTGGGCATTTCGGTGCGAACGCTGCAGCGCAAGTTGAAACTTTGGGGCGGCGATGCCGGGGAGGATGCCGAGGATGCGCTGTGAGCCGTGCATGGCGGGCGGTGCCCACCCTACTCGCTCCGCCGCTCCTGATAGTCCTTGAGGCGATGTCGAGCGCCGGCCACGGCATCCTCGGGAAAGTCGGGCGATTCGAGCGCTTGGACTTCCCACTTGGCGGCCTCGTCGAACTGACCGTTCTGGGCATACGCGGCCGCGAGCGTATCGATCCATTCCGGGTTTTTCCATTCGGACAATTCGCAAGCACGTTTGGCCGAGTCGACCGCCCGGGGCCCATCGCGGTATTTTTCATCGGGACACGACGCCCAAAGGGCGGCTCGACCGGCGTACGCTTTTCCTTCCGCGGGATTCAGACGGATCGCCTGAGTGTAATCGGCCAACGCAGCCTCATATTCGTTCCGAACGCTCCAGGCGTCGCCGCGGTTCGCGAAAATCTCCGAGTCGTTGGGGTCGAGGCGAATCGCCTCAGTGAATTCGGCCAAGGCCTCGTCGTATTCTTTCTTGCCGATCCAGGCCAATGCGCGATGGTTGCGCAAGCGCGCGTCGAGCGGACTGAGACGGATGGCCTGGTTGAAATCGGCAAGGGCCTTGTCGTATTTCTTGAGATCAAGCCAGGTCAGACCGCGGTTCTTGTACGCCACGTCGCTGAGCGGATCCACGCGCAGCGCCTCGTCGTAATCGAGCAGCGCCTTGTCGTACTCGCGCTTTGCCGTCCAGGTCCGCCCCCTGTTGGCGAATGCCGAGGAATCGTGGGCGTCGAGCTCGATCGCGCGGTCGAAGTCGGCCAGCGCCTTGTCGTACTCTTGTTTCCTGTACCAGGTGAATCCCCGGTTGCTGTAGGCCCAGGCGTACTTCGGATCCAGGCGAATCGCCTCGCCGAAATCGGCCAGGGCCATGTCATACTCTTTCTTGAGGAAGTGGGTATACCCGCGATCGTAATAGGCGCCCGCGCTGCCGGGATCCAGGCGGATTGCCTCGCTGAAGTCGGCCAGGGCCAGCTCGTATTCCTTCTTGGCGTCCCGGCAGGTACCGCGATTCAGGTAGGCGGCTGGGCTTTCAGGATCGAGCCGAATGACCTCACTGAAGTCCCTGACGGCGTTGTCGTCGTCCCTCCTGAGGTGCCAGGCAAGCCCGCGGCGGAAAAAGGCGTCGATGTCCTTGGGATCCTTGCTGATCTTTTGAGAGAAATACGAAACGGCGTCGTCCAGCGGCACGGCGTCGTTCTTCGAGATCCAGCCCTTTAGCCCCCCCCGCGCGCGGACCCAGAGCAGGTCGCCCTTGGTCGATACCACTTGAACGATCGGATACTCGATGGTGCCGACCACCTCCGTTCTCCTGGTCTCGGGGTGGTAGACTTTCATCTTTACGTCCGACCGGGTCATGATCGCCCGTCGGACGCCCGGGGAAAAGTCCTCGCTCTCGGTCTCTTGAGCCGGCGACGACACGACCAGGAAAAGAAGTAGGGTGGGCACCGCCCACCATGTTCCGCCGGCACGACGCCGCCATGCTGTGTGGGCGGTGCCCACTCTACGCCTGCGCATCATGCCGCCTCCATTCGCATCTGGTTGCACCCGTAGGGTGCGCACCCTACGGTGACTTCGACGACTGGTTTCATCCCGCTCGTAGAACGGAATTCATTGCGTTAAAAGTAAAAAGCGGGAAACGAAATGAGTTCCATTCTACCATGATATTCCAACGACCGGTTAGCATGCAATGCAACTGTGGCTCTGTGGCAATGGTGAATCTGGACTACGTGGACTGGGCGATTGACGGTGACCGGGCAATGTGCGCCGACTTGTGGCACTTCTAACGAAAACGGAAGATTGAAGCTCCTTGGTTTGTCTTGCGGACACGATCGCAAACTCGTATAAGTCCGCCGTTGGCGA
>DATLQY010001108.1:0-7902 GCA_035534975.1 Pirellulales bacterium | reverse complement strand
CGCACCGGCTTCACGGTGCTGTCGATCGCGATGAGCTTGTTCCTGGTCACGTTGCTCTACGGATTCTTGGCCTCTCAAGACAGGCTGGCGGCCCAATCGGCTGGGTACAAGCGGCTGGTCGTCACCCACCGGCAAGGGCTGACGAGCCTGCTCCCGGTGGCCCACCTCGATAAACTGCGGACGATCGAAGGAGTCAAGGCGGCCACGCAGATGTCGTGGTTTGGCGGAAAGTACAAGGACGACCGCCTTGCGTTTACGCAATTCGCGGTTGATGCCAACGCGATGATGAACGTCCACGATGAACTGAAGCTTCCGCCGGACCAGCTTTCCAATTGGCAGAGGGACGCCGGCGGCTGTGTCGTCGGCAAGCGGATCGCCCACCACCGAGGCTGGAAGTTGGGCGATAAGATCGTGCTCAAGGGGACCTTTTACGACGTCGACTTGGAGCTGACGGTCGATGGAATCTACGACGGTTCGGAGACGGCGGATCTCGACATGCTCTGGTTCCATTGGACCTATCTTGATGAATCGCTCAAAGCCAAGGACAGCCCGACCGCCGGCCAGATTGGAATCGTGGTGCTCAAAACGGATTCGGCTGAAGCGCTGCCCGAGGTGGCACGCCGGATCGAATCGCGATTCACCAGCTCCGACGCTCCCGTGCGGGCGATGACCGAGCAGGCCTTTCAACAGATGTTCGGCGAAATGGTCGGCAACGTGCAGGCATTCATCCGAAACACGGCGATGGCAGTCGTCTTCTCACTGGTCTGCGTCGCCGCAAACGCCATGGCGATGTCGCTGCGCGAGCGAACGCGCGAGATCGCGGTACTCAAAGCGATCGGCTTTCAGCGTGGCACCATATTGCGGCTGGTCCTTGGCGAAGCCCTGGCCATCGCGCTTCTCGGTGGCTTCCTTGGGGCGCTGGGAGCCAAGCTGGGCGTCTTGGCACTCGTCCGTTTCGCGGACTTGAGCAGATTTCCCCTTCCAGGCATCAACGTGTTCCACATCCCCTGGATCACGGCGCTTTATGCGCTAGGGCTGTCCGCCGCGATCGGGTTGGCCAGCGGCCTCGTGCCCGCCTGGCGGGCCGCCAGCGTCTCGGTGGTCGCGGGCCTACGGAGGGTCGTGTAATCTCCTGAAGCCTGACTCCTTAATACAAGCGCGTACCATTCCCCACGGTTGACACAACTTCCAATCCGCAATCCACCATCCGAAATCCGAAATCCCTTTGATCCCTCTCAAGTACAACCTTCGCAGCTTGCGTGCGCGCTGGGTCACTTCGCTGATGACCATCTTCGGCACCGCCTTGGTCGTCTGGGCCACGGTGTTGGCTTTCGGGCTGGGAGCGGGGCTGGACCATACGCTGGAGGTCTCGGGCGGTCCGCTCGATCTGATTGCCATGCGAAAGGGGGCCTCGGCCGAAATCGCCAGCATCATCGACAGAGAGGTCGCGCGGCAGATCGAAGAAACCGTGCCGGGCATCGCCACCGACGAAAGCGGCCGGAAGCTCTGCTCGCCGGAGCTCGTCGTGATCGTCGGGGCGACGCGGAGCACCGACGGCGGCCGAACGAACCTGATCATCCGTGGCGTCACGCCGGCGGCCCGCGCGCTGCGGCCCGGTTTGCACGTCGTCGAGGGGCGCGAGGCGAAGTCGGGACTGCGCGAGGCGATCACCAGCCGTTCGGTCTCGAAGCGGTTCACCGGGGCCGGGCTGGGTGACGAGTTGGAGGTGATGGGATCCAAGCTCTTGATCGTCGGAATTTTCGACGCCGACGACAGCGCCGCCGAATCGGAAGTCTGGACCGATCTCGCAGTGATCGCCGAAATCAGCCAGCGGAAGGGCGTCGTTTCGTCGGTGCAACTGCGGGCCACCGGCGCTCAGGCCCTTGACGAGATCAAGACGCGGCTGATCGATGACGAGCAATTTGCCCTCAAAGCGATCAGCGAGAGGGAATACTATGCCGAGCAGGCGATCGCCGGTGCGGCGATCAAGTCGGTGGGACTGATCATCTTCGTCTTCTTGCTGATCGGTGCCGTGTTCGCCATGGCCAACACGATGTTCGGCGCCGTGGTGACAAGGGCCCGGGAAATCGGCACGTTGAGGGCGTTGGGCTTCAGTCGCTCCAGCGTGGTGTTCGGCTTTCTGCTCGAGTCGCTCACGTTGGCGCTGGCCGGAGGGCTGATCGGCTGCCTGGGAACGCTGCCCGTCAATGGCCTCTCGACGGGTACGGCCAACTGGGTGACGTTCAGCGAGATCACTTTCTCGTTCCGCTTCGGGCCGATGGTCCTATTGCAAGGGGCCTTGCTGGCGGTGTTGGTGGGCATCGTCGGGGGCATCTTCCCCGCCCTCCGCGCGACGCGCATGAAGATCGTCGACGCCTTGAGAGAGATTTGAAGCGGCAAGGCGCGAACTTATCCGCCTCCCAACGTCCGCTCGACCAGTTCGGCCATTTCGCCGGCCTGCTCGCCGCCTTCCGCGCGCAAGGCCGCCACCACGTTGCGCCGCCGCTGGGCGGGCTGGTTCTGGTTGAGTTTCCACTTCCCCTCGATCCGCGTGATTTCGATCTTGAAGCCGACGATTGCCTGCAACATGCGATCGAGAAACTCGCGCGAGCCGCGGATCGTCCACGGCTGGGGCCGTGAGCGTTCGTAAAATGTGACCGTGTCCCTGACGATCGCCATCAAGTCCTCGGGATCTTCGACAAGACGCAACGTCCCGTAGACATGGACCGCGACGTAATTCCAGGTCGGAACTACGTCGTCGGCCCGGTACCAGGCGGGTGAAATGTAAGCGTGCGGGCCCGAAAACACCGCGAGCACCTCGCTCTGCGCCGCCAGCCGCCATTGTGAGTTGGCGCGTGCCATGTGCCCGCGCAATGTGCCCTGCGCGCCAAGCGTGCGATCGATCAAGAGCGGAAGATGGCTGGCCAACGGCGTACCGGCGTGCTGCGAGCAAAGCAAGCCGAAACTGTGCCGCTCGATGAAGTCGTGCAGCGTGGAACGATCCGATTCAGCGAAAGCGGTTGGGATGTACATGGGAGGAACAGCTCCGTGGGAACTGAAGGAATACCACTGGACCGGCGCCAGGCAACGACCTAGAATTCCCCAGCAACCCGTCGTTGTATCGCGATACACTGCCGGTACAACCCGTGAAAACGGCCGATGTAGCGGCGGCAAGTGCCTTGCGACGGCCGATGCCGAGGCCATCACGAAGATGGTCTCTTTTTTTTCATCTTCCCGCCAAGCGTGTAAAATCGAGGCGGGTGGCCACAGCGTGGGGCAGGTTTCGAACCTGCCGTCAACGTCGATGGCAAGTTGGAAACCCGCCCCACGGGGCATTTTAACCAAAATGCTCCTCGCGTTCGTCGGTCGCGGCGAGCTGGCCAATGCCGGGCGTGCGGGGCATCCAAGCGCTGGCTTGCCAATTGTCGCCACGCCGGCTCTCGGCGTAGATCTCCGGCAAGTCGAGCAGAAATCGCTCGGCCAGCGCCTGCACGAAGGGTTCGTACATCGCTCGCAGCTCGTTGATCTTGCTCTCGACCTCTGGTCCTTCATTGAGCGGCACGCCGGCCGCCGCGAGCGCGGCCCGAAGCTTCTGCCAGCCCTGGCACGAAAGGCGCTCGATCGGCACCTTGGGCGGATTCGTCCGAATGACCAGCGCCAGGTCGACCGCCGCGTGCCGCGCCATGGCGAACGTGAGCTGGGCCTGGTAGAGATTGGTGCCCTTCACGCCGACGAGCAACAAGGCGCAACTATCCAGAATCATCGTCAGCGCGGCCAGCCACGACTGGTTGTCGTGCTGCGAGCGGTAAAAGCCGAGCATCGGGAACGAGAGATGGCTCTCAAGTAATTCGGCCGCCCAGCGCTCCAGCTCGGCCAGGAAGGGGTCGAGCTCGGTTGGGTGGCGGGCTTGGGCCATCCGCAGCAGGAATTGATCGGAACTGGGTGGCGAGCCGGCGCGCGCGTCGAGCAGTGAAATCACCAACTCGCGGCGCGAGAACGCCTGATAGAGCACGGGCAGATACCCGAGCATCGCAGCCAGGAAACCGTAGCCCACGCCCGCCTCGACCACCGCCAGTAGCCGTCCGGAGGGAGCCGTTGGCGTGAGGTCGCCGAATCCGAGCGTGAACAGGGTCACACCGCTGAGGTAAAGGTACGAACTGAACCCGAGGGGCTCGTTGGTCGTCGATTCCAGCGGCGCCTCGAGCCCCCAACCAACCAGCGCAAAGCCGAAGACCAGCCCGATCAACCAATTGCCGAACAACCCCAAGAGCGACAGCGGCCCGAAGGCCCCCAGCATATTGGCGCGACGGCGAGGCCAAGGAACGCGCAGCGCGAGCCAACGCCAGACCCCCCAGGTGACGACGTAGAACGTCCGCGTCGGGCGAAACGCCCGCATCACGCGTCGCGGCAGAAGGATCGCTTCGAACGCGTCGAACAGGACCAGGCCGATCAGCAACAGCCCGCACACAGTCATCACGATTCGCATTGGTTTTCAGCCGTTCCGCCGTTGACGAAGACAGTCCGCATATATTCGTCGACGACGACGCGTTGCCGGGTGCGGGCGGAATGCAAAGCCGCCTCGAGCACGAGCAGGTCGCCAAAGCCTTTTTCCGGCGTCGAGTACACGCTTTCGTGGCCCCGCACAGCCGCCAGGAAGTTCCGCCATTGGACGCGGTAGCCACGGTCGTGCGATTCCGCCGACCAACTCGACCGGACACCATCTTGCCCCGTCCATTCGACCTTGCCCTCGGTGAGCCATAGGGTGCCAAGGCTGCCGTAGGCGATCAATTCGAAGCCCGCCTCGCGATCGGTCTGCGCCGTGTAACACGTCAGGTAATGGCCTGGCGCACCGCTAGCCAGCTTCAGTTGCATGACAAGGCCGTCGGGTCCCGACGTCACGGGACTGTCGCTCATCAGTTGGGCGTAGACCTCCTCGATTTCGCCAAGGATTTCGCGGAGTCCGGCGACCGTATGGACTCCGGCATCCACGACCAATCCACCGGGGTGCCGTGGCTCCCGCCGCCAGGCCTTTTCCATGTAGACCCTTCGGACTTCCTTGAGAAGGTCGAAAACCGAGGTCCCCTGGAAACACTGTACGGAACCAATCGCGCCCGATTCAATGATTCGCCGCGCCTGCGCGATGTCGTCGCGGTAGCGGAAATTCTCTGCAATGGCCACGAGTCGATCCGAGCGCTCGCTGGCATCGAGCACATGGCGCGCCTCGGCCACGCTGGCGGCGATCGGCTTTTCCGCCAGCACGTGCTTACCGGCCTCCACGGCCTCGATCAAGAACGCCGCGTTACGCTCGATGGGAACGGCAACCAGAACGGCCTCGATCCCCGGATCGGCAAGAAGCTCGCGGTAATCGGCGTAACACCGGTCGACGCTGTGCTCGGCGGCAAAAGCGCGGGCATTTTCGAATGACTGGCTCCAGACGCCGGCCAGCTTGATTTCGCCGTGCAATTCGGTCAGGGGCGGCAGATGGAGCTTCTGGACGGCGGCACCAGTGCCGAGCAAGCCGAGTTTCAAGGGAGTGTTCGTCACGGGTTGGTCACTGGGTTATTCTCGACATCGCTCTATCCGAAATCAGCGCCATCGTGTCGCCCCGGTCTCCGCTGGATTTGGGTCAGCGGGCGCCTCACCCAGTATACGGGCACAGCGAAGGCTGAACAGGCCGCGACTCGCAGAGCGGGGGGCTGATGTCGCCCGCCAAATAGGAGTCGAGTATGATGCGCCTATGAAGGCCTGACGTAAAGCACCTGCTGCCTCCGCGGCATGGATCAATCGCTTAATCGGAGAATACCCAGGTATGGTCTCGAGTACGCGTTGTTCTTTGGCGTGCCGGACGACAAGTTGGAGTTGATCAACGACACTTCGCGATGGGCCTTCCCCTTTTTGAGCCGTGACGAGGCCGAGGCGCATTTCCAGCCTTGGCTCGAAATCTTCCGCCGCTGGAAAAGAGTGGAGACGCCGACGCCCAGGAGAAGGGAACGCTAATCGGCACTATTCCACGCTAATCAATTAGCGGAGATCAGCACGGATTAGCGTTCCAAAAATCTCCCTAGGGCTGCGGCCTACTCAGCGCTTGGCCCCGGAGTGGTACTCTCGACTGGTACCGCCGGTAACCCGCCGATCGGAGTCTCGCTACTGAGGCGCGTGTAGGAATTGGCGCGGGGCGTGTAGGAATTGGCGCCCGCTGGGCCGACCGACGGATAGACCGGCCCGGCCGCCGGCGCGTTCCAGCCCAGGCCCTCGGCCTCGCGGATGAGCTGGGTTGTTGGATGTCATTATTAATGGCTTTCGAGTTCGGCCCGTTTGGGGACGTGGCGCCAACTTCGTAGACGTCGCGCGTAGCCGCAACGCGGCGTCATCTGATGGCCCTGGGAGATTCCGGTAATCCGCCTATTGGAGTCTCGCTACTGAGGGGCGTGTAGAAATTAGCGCCCGCCGGGCCGACCGACGGATAGACCGGCCCGGCCGCCGGGGCGTTCCAGCCTAGGCCCTCGGCCTCGCGGATGAGCTGATCGAGCCGCTTGTCGATGATCGAGCGTTTGGCGCCGTTCCGTTTGTCGATCGTCTGGCGGAGCTTCTTGACGCGGGCCTCGATCTTGGCGACCTCCCGTTCGCGCAACTGTTGCTGCACCGAAAACTGCTGCTCGAGCGCCTCGGCCAACTGTTCCTTGATTTTCGACTTTTGCTCGTCGTCGCCCGCCTCTGCGTATTGTCCGAGCAGAGCCTGCGATTTCTGTTGCATCTGGGCGTCGAGCGCGATCAGTTTCGCGGCCTCCTCGTCATGGGCGCCGTCGGTCGCGTGAACGACATACCCAGCCCCGCCGCCGGTCACCGGTTGATTCGTCGTGTAGCCCGGCGATTGACCGGGCTGCGCTTGATAAAAGAACGCCCGCGCGTTGGCCGGTGCCTGTCCAGCTTTCGGCGCCGTCGCCTCCTGGCCGAACACACCTCCGATCGCCAGCCCCAGGGGATGCAATCGTTATCAGGGTCACGCAAGCTGCAATTGTCTTGATCGTCATGTAAAAACTCCTTTCAATTCGATGGGTTGTTGGATGTCATTGACGGCTGGTAAAGTCCTGATGCGTTCGCGCGCCGACGAGCCATGTCCTAGTGTCCTATCACGTTTGGCGAGTAAACGGGAGCGTACTGGATCGCCGGCCCGGCACCGGCGCCCGGCGAGCTCCAGCCCAGTCCCTCGGCATCGCCGATGAGCTGGTCCAGCCGTTTGACGATAATCGATCGCTTGGATTCATTCCGCTTGGCGATCAGCTCGCGGAGCGTCTTGAGGCGGGCTTCGATCCGCGACACCTCCAGCTCGCGGAGCTTCTGCTGAGAGTCGAATTGCCGTTCGAGCGTCTGGGCCAACTGTTCCTTGAGCTTCGCGCGGTCGACGTCGTCCGTCGCGGCGCCGTACTGATCGATCAACTGTTGCGACTGTTGCGCCAGGTTCGTGTCGAGTTGCGCCAGCTCCGCCAACTGATCATCGTGCTTGTCGCCCGTCAACTGGAAGCCAAACACTCGGCCGACGTAGGGGTTTTCTCCGACCACAGGAACCGCCGCGGTCGTGCGCGAGTCGGCGGCGCTTCCTTGCGCTTGAACTACGGGCGGCGCGCCCCGCGACTGTTGCGCCCAATGGAAACGGGAAACCCCGAGGCCGGTGCCGCCGAGTAGTACCAAGGCGATAATCACGTTCGATTTTTTGAATTCCATTACTGGGACTCCTCGTGAAAAAGGTTCGAATCGAAAATGTGGGGCAAGTTTCCAACCTCGTTGTTCTACACATCTTTTGCAGCGACCCCTCGCCAGCTTGCCTGGCAGGTGAAGCAGTTTTCCAGGCTAGCACCGCAAGCGTGCAAAGCCCACCGTCCCTCCCGTGGTCCGGCTCCACGC
>DATLQY010001107.1:0-5682 GCA_035534975.1 Pirellulales bacterium | reverse complement strand
TATGGGAAGGTATAATCCGCGAAAAAAAGCGCTCGAAGTTGGTCAAAGCGCTCGGTTTTGATGCGCTTTGGTGTCCATCTAAGTAACGCCGTCACGTACAGAACAGAAAAACTTTGCCTGTATTTCATCGTCACGCATCGTCACGTGGCGCTTCCTGTCGATTTCCTCCTGTCCCCTGTCCCCTGTCCTCTGAAACCTGAAACCTGCCTACCTACTACCTCCTGCCGGCTGCCCCCTGCCTCCCAGCCCCCCTCCCCCCTGGCACGACCTCGAGTCCCTGCAAGAGCGATTGCACAAAGCGAAAAGCGATCCGGCGGCGATCGAGGAGAGCGCCGCAGACCGCGAAGAGCTCGACGCCGTTGCACAGGCCGCTGACGAGCTGATCGACGGCGGCAAGCTGTGCTGCGAGACATTGCAAGAGGCGCTCTTGCTTCGCGCCGTCTTGCAGGTCCGTGTGCGTGAACCGTGGCACGCCCTCGCAACGTTGGAAGCCCTTCTCGCGGCCCAGGGCTGCCACAACTCGAAGGCAAGTGTGGCAACGAGAACAAGTGAGGCAGGAGCTGCTTCGAAGGCGGCACTCTGAAGCACGCAGCAATCGTAGCCCGAGGCGAGCATGGCTGCGCGGCGGGCTAAAACACACTCCGCCGGAGTCCGCCAATCCTGGGCCGTCGCAACCTACTACGCGCTCGACTGCCGCGAAGGGTCACTGCTTTATCAAAGTGGCCACGGAAACGTGCGGCCAGCTCAGAGTATTGAAGTTCAGCAGCACGCGCTGCGAATACTGAAGCTGCTGTTTCGTCACTCCGGCGTCGGCGAACGTCTCGATCCAGAAGGTTGCATCCATTTGCACCGCCACGGCGTTCGGACCGCCGGCGTCCCCTTGGAGAAACGCGATGTTTGACGTACCGCCTCCCGAAGTAGGTGGATTCAGAGCTTGGGTGGAAATCGTCAGGGTCGTCGTCGACGTGATCGCGCCAAGATTGGGCGCCGAAGACAGAAAAACATTGGGGTTGTCGACCATCGCCTGCGTCACGTGGGGAATGTCTCCGCTCGGCGTTCGAAAGGCGGACGGAGTGGTGAGGGTACTTTCTGGAAACGGAATGAGGCCAGCCGGGTTTCCGATGGCGAACGGCGTGATACTGACCACTGGAAACGGTGGGGCACCAGGAATACTTGGCAACACCGATCCCTGAGCGACGAACGACGTCCCGTGCGGAATGTTCGCCAGCCGCGCGACCGTGGCGGGATCGAGCGGATTGGTCGTCGTCGGGATGTTCACCCAGATCCCAGGCTCGATGTGAATGCCCGCCGGTTTGCCGCTGGGCCCCAGGACGTTGGCGTCCTGCACTTGCTGCAGATAGGTGATGCCATGCAGGTTGATGTCCCCCTGCAGCAGCCCCCGGTTGGGGATGTCCCCCGGGATTTCAGTAAATTCAAGCGTCTCGATCGTCTCATTCAATTCCAGGAAGTGATCCGAGCTTCCCTGATTCGGGCGCCAGATCTGATTGAATCCGGTCCCTTTCCAAGTGCCGACCAGATCGGCCAACGCCCCAAGTGGACTTGCGACTGCGATCGCTGCCAAAGCTCGATGCGCGGGGACCTTGCCCGAGACGGACGAGAATACGAAATCCTTGAGAATATCCATGATCCTTCACTCACTTTTTTGGTTGAAACTTGGGGGGCAACCGTGGACAATCGAAGCAAATTGTCAGACCCCCGACAGGCTTTGCCAAGGGGTAATCTGGGGGAACTCTGGGGCCACAGCGCGGCGCCTTGCTAGGCTCTTTGCCGGCGGCACCGCCCAAAGCACGCAAGGAGCTTCTCGATGGCAGACTTTCCCCTGGGATACGATAACCGCCTGGCGCTGGAATTGGGCTCGTATTGCCAACTGGCTTATGACCAATTCACCAACGGCAAAGTCACGCCGCCGGCGGGCTTTACCGTCGACGCCGAATTCACAGCCACTTCGGCTGAAGGGCACCAGGAGCTGTTCGGGTTCCTGATGCATTCGGCCGCCAAACTCGTCTTGTCGTTTCGCGGCACCGACTCACCGCTCGACTTGCTCGACGATTTCGAGTACGCGCAGGTTGCCTGCCCGTTTCCCAACGGCGCCGGCCAAATCCACGTCGGGTTCTCGAAGATTTACGCCTCCTGCCGCGCGGCCGTCGCCGCGGCGCTGGCCGCGGCGCCGCCGGCGCTGCCGCTTTTCGTGACGGGGCACAGCCTGGGCGGCGCGCTGGCCGAACTGGCCGCGTTCGACGCGGCGGTGAATTCGCCTTTCAAGACGCCGACGATGGTGACCATCGCCAGCCCGCGCGCCGGCGATCCGGACTTCGCGGCAGCGTACAATGGTCATGTGGCGGTCAGCCCGCCCTCGAGTTGGCGCGTGTGCAACATGCGCGACGTCGTCCCCATGCTGCCGCCGGAGCGAATCTTCGATCTGGCGCAGCTCACGGACCATCACTACCAACACCCCAACGACGCCTTTCGAATCGACTTCCGTGCGGGGAATATATTGGAAAATCACAAGCTAGTGAATTACCAGGCGGCGTTGACGGCGATGGGATGAGATGAGCCATCACGGCTCCTCGACGAGGCCGGCAGCCGCCCGTTGATGCTCCAGGAAGACACGCACGCGATCCCTCGCCCGATGCGCTTCACTCGGCAACTCTCTCGCGAAGGCCGGCGCCATCGCATCCGCCGGCGGTTTGGTCTCCGACTCCAGGAATTTCGTGAAGCCGAGGAGCGCCCGTTGATGATCGCTGAATGGCAAGGCGGCCTGGTCGGCGACGGCGGTGGCCATCATCGGTTTCATCTCGGCGACCGGCAGACTCGTGGGCGTATTCGAACGGCACGATCCCATGATCGCCTCGCCGATGCTGTTCGCCTTGCTGACCCGATTCGTCAGAGGCGCCAAGGACCATTTTTCGATCAGGTACTTCAAGAGACTGGTGTGGTCGAATTCCGTGTCGAGGACCCGCTGGTCCACCCAAGGAGAAATCAAGACGGCCGGCACCCTCACTCCGTAGCGGTCGAATGTGTACTCCTCGTCGTGGCTGTCGGGCGGTACGGCGACCGGCGGGGAAACGTGATCGTAGAATCCTCCGTTCTCGTCGTAGAGCACGACCAGCAACGTCGAATTCCAAAGGTCGTCGTTCCGTCGAATGGCGTTGTAGACCTCGGCAAGAAGCGCCTGGGCCGCGGTCGTCGAGTGCGGTGGATGGTCGTCATTTTGCGGCTGCTGCTCCAAGGGAAAGTGGAAGTAGTTCGGTTCGATGAATACGTAAGCCGGGAAATCAGCCTCCGGGCCTGACGCATCGACGAAGAAGTCGGCCAGCCAGCGGTATCGGGCCGAATTCTTGAACTTTCTCTGGTGGCTCAGCAACAACGAGAGGGGCACGTCTCCGTGGTAAATCAGCCAGGGGATTCCTTTCTCGTTCAGCCGGTCGTAGATCGTTGCCTGGTCGTAGCCAAGGTAGAAGCTCGGCTGGAAACCCTCGGGCATGCGCACTCTTCCTAGCGACGTTCCACTGTGGACGAAGAAACGATTGGTCCATGTCGGCCCCGGCACGGACGAGTACCAGTGATCGCAGATCGTGAATTGTCCGGCCAACTCGTGGAGGGCCGGAAGTTTGCCCATCCCGAAGTAGTCCATGATTTTCCGGCGTTGGTCGGGAGTCGTGGTTGGGTATTCCTTTTCGTACTCGGAAACGAAGCCGCTGTTGCCGTTTGCCAGTTGGTTCAGGATGTGTTCGACTTCGTGCATCGGATCGGGATCGACGGTGGTGTCGTCGGACGCCTGCTGAGGGTACGCGCGGCCCGTGGAATCGGAGTTTGTGCGGGGGTCCTTGGGATCGACGCCTTCCAGGCGCGGATAGACCGACTTGAAGCAGCCGAGCATCTGGTCGAACGAGTGGTTCTCGAACATCAAGACGACGACGTGCCTGATCGGGTCGGCCGAGACCGGGGTGGCTCGATGGAAAAAGCGCCTGACGGAGTCGAAGATCGACATGGGAAAGCCCTCTTCCTCTTGTCATACCTGGTAAATTTGCTTGCAGGCCGCTTTAGGGCACGTGCGCGCCTTCCGCGAGCAGAGGTGCGGCTCGGCCGGCTTGCCTTCGGGACCAATGGTTGTTGAACAGCCAGTCGTGCGTAAAGCTCGCTCAGACTGCGGACATCATGCTCGAACCATTTGTGGACCCACTCGTTATAAGCCAGCGCGGCCACTGGCTCCGACGCGCCCTGTCGGACGCAGCGCACGATCAGGTGAGCGGCCATCATGCCCGACATCAACGCCTTGAGCACGCCGTGTGAGGAGGCGGGGTCGAGCACCGCCGCGGCGTCGCCGACCTGGAAGTAGCCGCTTCCGGCGGGAAGCGTCGCGGCACGCCAGGTGACGTCGGCGCCGCGCGTCGCCGTTAGTGGCGACAGACCGGCAAACTCCGCTGGCAGCCAGCCGCCGGCGGGGCGGCCGCCGTCAAATGTCAGCCGGGTCCATTGGTAGGTGCGGGGGCGGACACGCGCCGTCCAGGTCCAACCCGTTTCGTCTGCGACGATTGCCGGCGCGTCGTCGCGCTGGCGACAGTCGCCCACGGCATAGCCATACCAGGCGACCAGCCGTGGCCCCTGACAAACCGTTTCGAGCTGAAGTTGTTCCGCCAGCCAACCGCGGCGACCGCTGGCGTCGACGATGAACCGCGCGCGAAGTGGCCCCTCGTCGGTCGCCACGCCGACCACACGTCCCGTGGCACACAATGGCCGCAATGCACGGCAGGGCTGCAAGACGTGCGTTCCTAGTCGGCGGGCGTGGTCGAGGAGCAAGGCGTCGAAGGTTGGTCGCCATGCCTGAAAACCGAGCCAGGGACCCGTGACGTCGTGGCCGAAGGGCTCGAATCGCGGTGGGCCCTTCCAAGCAACCCAATGCCCTGCGTGCCGGAGGAAGCCCGCGGCGTACACCTGGTCGGCAACTCCGAGGCTCGCCAATAGCGGTTCGGCGCCGGGATGGAGCGTTTCGCCGGGCGCGTGTCGCGGGAACGCGCTGCGTTCGACGAGCGCGACGCGCAGCCCTGCCCGGGCGCAGGCGATCGCCGTCGCCGAGCCGGCAGGGCCGGCGCCGAGAATGAGGACGTCGGCGGTCATATACGAAGTATTCCTTTCCGCCAGTGAAGCTCCGCAGCCTCGCGGACCAGAACGAGCCGATTTGCGGCGTCGACGAACAAGGAGTACGTCTGCGTGATCTTGATTCGCTTCTTGCGGACTTCAGACCCGTCCACCACGGGGCCGGTCGGAAAGAACACCACGCGGTAGACACTGCCGGGCAAAATCGTACCGGCATCCATTTGCGCCTGTTCCAAATCGGGCGAACCACGGACCGCAACTTGAAACGACAACAGCTTCCAATGCAAACGTATCTTATCGAGCGAGACCTTGGATCCTCGGTGCCCCGCCCCGTCGGTGCCGAGCACCAGGTAGGCGAATGCCAGCGCCAGCACGCGCCGCTCGTATTCGTCCTTGTCGACACGGGCGGCGCGGGGCGAAACCTATGAGCCGGAGCGGCTGTTTCCGGGGAAGCCTTGGGTGAAGAAGGAGGGCTTGCCAGGTGCCGTCGCCGGTGGAGGTTCGAACCGATGACAGACGCGGCGGACGCGGCTGCGCCGCGGGATTTTTTAAGGTTTAGCCGGG
>DATLQY010001106.1:0-21898 GCA_035534975.1 Pirellulales bacterium | reverse complement strand
TGTTCTCATGCTGGCCGACGCGGTCGAAAGCGCCAGCCGCGTCCTGGTCGAGCCGACCCCCGCGCGGATCGAAAGCCTGGTCGAAGACATCGCGATGAAGAAACTTCTGGACGGGCAATTCGACGATTGCAGCCTGACACTCAAGCAACTACGGGTGATTCAGGACAGCCTCGTCAAGTCGCTCACGGCCATGTACCACGGCCGCGTGAAGTACCCGGACCAGCGGACGGCGTGATTTTCAGTCGGTCTCATACTCCGCGTGAGGAACCATCACGCCCAGCGAGATGGCTACGGTGGGTGTGACCATCGAAAAATAAGTCCCGGTATAGCCCAACTGGCGTTTGAACCTCGATGATGCGTATTGAATTGAACAACGAACAAGACCGCCATCCCGTCGATGAGGTGCGGTTGCGGTCGGCCGTCCGGCGGATCCTCGAAGGCGAATCGGTCGGAAAGGCAGTGATCAGCCTGGCGGTCGTCGACGACTCGGCGATGCACCGCCTCAATCGAGAGTACCTCGGCCACGACGAGCCGACCGACGTGCTTTCCTTCGTATTGGAGCAAGGTCCGGGCGAGTTGGAAGGAGAGATCATCGTCAGTGCCGAGACGGCGGCGGCGACCGCCCAGCGGTTCGGTTGGTCGGCGGCCGACGAATTGCTGCTCTACGTGGTCCACGGCGCGTTGCACCTGGTCGGGTATGATGACACTGACCCCGAAGCACGGGCAGAAATGCGGGCCAAGGAACAGGTCTACCTGGCTGAATTCGGCCTTGAGCCGCGGTATGAGGAAAAGGAGATGAGCAGATGAGGAAATGAAGAGACGAGGGGAGGAGGAGAGGAGAGCCTTTCGCCTTGGCACGGCCTCGATCGTAAGTTTGCCGAATGTTGTCACTGCCAGCGACTTGGAAAAGCCAGGAAAGCCCGGCGTTTCCGTGCTTGCCGGAAACGAATGCAGCTATCCTGCTTTTCCTCTCATCCCACATCCCCTCTTTATCTCCATATCCCCCTTTAAAAAAGCGTTTTCATTTTTTGCGTCCATGTCATCCGAAAAAGCCACCGCCCTGGTATTGCGGGTCGTCGAGTTCAGCGAGACAAGCTGTGTCGTGACGCTGTTTACTCGGGAGTTCGGCAAACTGCACGGTTTGGCCAAGGGCGCGAGAAGATTGAAGGGACCTTTCGAGTCTGCCCTTGACCTTCTGGCCCTTTGTCGGATAGTCTTCCTCCGCAAATCATCCGAGTCCCTCGACCTGTTGACCGAAGCGAAATTGGAGCGTCGCTTCCGCGCGGCGGGGCGGGATCTGTCCAGTCTTTACGCGGGCTACTACGTCGCGGAGCTACTGAACGAGCTGACCGATTCCGCGGATCCGCATCCCGAATTGTTTGACGAAGCCAGCGAAACATTGCTGGCGCTCGCCGGCGGGCACGGTTCCGTTGCGTCGGTGGTATTGCGCTTCGAGTTGGCCGCACTGCGGACGCTGGGACACCTGCCGTCGTTGACCGCTTGCGTCGAGTGCGGACATTTGGTCAGAGGCGAGGGACGGGTGGCGTTTGGAGTCATGGCCGGCGGCGTCCTCTGCGGCCGTTGCCGGCCCGGTAAGAAACACGTGGTTTCGATGCATGCCGGCACGTTGCGAATTCTCGAGCGTTTCGCCGACCCCGCCGACGGGGCCTGGCGCCGTATGACGATCGACCGCTCGGCGCGAGGTGAATTGCGAGGCGTGGTGAACCAGTACCTGTGCCACCTGTTGGGACGGAAGCCCCGCATGCATGGATATCTGGGATCGCTGGCCGGCTAACGGGGTTCGGGGAAGTTCGGCATGCGAGGAAGTCTGGCCAGGCCGTGGATCGCGCTGGTGCTGCTGCTGGCGGCCGTAGCCGGCTGCACGACCGGCTGGCCGGCGAAGCGGCTGTTCGCGCCCAGCACGCCCGCGCTCAATGCTCCCGCGCCCAGCGCTCCCACGGCCAGGGCATCAACCGCCAGTGCGGCCCCCGTCACCACGCAAAACGCGGCTGGCGATGCGTCCAAGACCCCTTCGCAGGGCGAAGCGGGGGTCGTTCCGGCCAGCTTCGAGCAGCCGCGTTATGTGCCGCCGGCCGGTTCGTCGATCGTCGGTATGGGGGGTGACGGTGACGACGAACTGGTCGAAAAGAAGTCCACTCTCGAAAAGGTCGGTGAAACGCTGGCGCCTAAGAACCTCGGCAAGAAGTTCAGGACGGCCATCGGCAAAGGGCCTGACGAAGCATACGCCCAGCGGAAGTACGAAGAGGGTCAAAAGCTGTTCCGTGAGAAGAAATACGAGGACGCCGCCAAATGCTTCAAGGAGGCCGCCGGCCGCTGGCCCGATTCAGCGCTTGAAGAAGACTCCATGTTCCTGGTGGGCGAGAGCTGGTTCTTCGCCGACCGCTACACGAAAGCCCGCGACGCCTACCAGGCGCTGATCAAAAAGTACGAAGGCTCGCGTTACGAAGACAAGGTGGCGCTGCGCTACTTCTCGATCGGCAAGTACTGGGACGAGTGCGCGCAAAAGGAATCGCACTGGTACCCGAACCTCAAAGACAAGACCCGGCCGTTCGCTGACGCTTCGGGCCAGGCGATATCGCTCTACACCGCGTCGCGAACGCACGATCCCCGCGGCGGGCTGGCCGACGACGCCACGATGGCCGTCGCCAATCTCTATTTCCGGAAAAACCGGTTCGAGGATGCCGCCACCCACTATGACATGGTGATCAAGAACCCACGCAACAACAAGCACGTGTTGGATGCGCACGTGCTGGGCATGCAGAGCCGGCTTCGATCGTACCTGGGTCCGCAGTACGAGGTCTCGCCGCTCGACGAAGCCGAGAAGCTCGCCGAGCAGGCCCTGATCTCGTTTCCCGACGAACAGCTCGGCGCCGAGAAGCAGCACTTTCAGCAAGCGCGCAAGGCGATCCGCTTCGAGCGGTCGCAGCGCGAATTCCAAGCAGGCGAGTACTATTACAATCTGAAATACTATCGCAGCGCGCGGATATACTACCAGCGGACGATCGCCAATTATCCCGATACGCCGTTCGCCAAATTGGCCGAAGAGCGAATGGCCGAGACCAAGGATCTTCCGCCCGTCCCGCCCGACTATTTCAAATGGGTCAAGAAGATCTTCCCCGAAAGCAAGGCCTCGCTCAATCGCTGATGATCATGAAAGCCACCGAAACAAATCACCGCCGCATTCCAAGTTCGCCGCGACGTCTCGCGGAACGGTCGCTTCCCGCGGCCGCGCGGCGCTTGGCCGTCGTGGCGATCGCGTGCGGCGTCGCACCCGGATGCGCGGGTCCGGGTTATCACGTGGGCGCCGCTTCGCTTTATCCGCCCGACATCCACACGGTTTATGTGCCGATGATCGAATCAATAAGCTACCGCCGCTACCTGGGCGAACGGCTTACCGAGGCGGTGGAAAGGCGCATCGAGCAAGTCACGCCGCTCAAGGTGGTCCACACACCCGAGGCCGACAGCGTGCTCGACTGCAAGATCGTGTCCGACTCGAAAGGGATGTTGATGACGTCGCCCACCAGCGAATTGCGCGAGGGACAAGTCGCGTTCAATATCACGGTCAACTGGATCGATCGCCGGGGAAAAACGCTGGCAACCGATCCGTCCATTCCATTGCCGACGATCAGTCAATCGTCGAACATGTTCCCGGAACTGGGACAATCGTTGACCACGGCGCAGCAGCTAGTCATCGACAAGCTGGCCAAGCAAATCGTCGGGATGATGGAAACGCCGTGGTAGCCGACGCAAACCTCGCCGCCCGCTTTCCGATGCGTTCCACGGTCTGGCGACTTCGGACGCGCCGGCTTGAGCTGCCTCTCCGGCCGCGGTTGATGGGCATCGTCAACGTCACGCCCGACAGCTTCTCCGACGGTGGCGACTTCCTCGACCACGCCGCGGCCATCGATCACGCCTTGACGTTGGAGGCCGAAGGTGCGGACGTGCTCGACGTCGGCGGCGAGAGCACCCGGCCCTATTCCCGGGCGGTCGACGCAGCAGTCGAATTGCGGCGGGTCGTTCCCGTCATCGCCGCGCTGGCCGAGCGCGCGACCGTGCCGATCTCGATCGACACAACGAAGGCCGATGTCGCTTACGAAGCCCTGGCCGCCGGGGCCGAAATCATCAACGACGTCACCGCCCTATCGGGCGACCCACGGATGGTCGAAATCGCTCTCGCCTCTGGGTCGGGCATTTGCGCCATGCACATGCCCGGCACGCCGCAAACCATGCAAGACGACCCACACTACGCCGACGTGGTCCGCGAGATCTTCGACTACCTCCGCGCCCGGCGCGAAACCCTGGTCGCCCTCGGCATCGACGCCGGCCGGATCGCCCTCGATCCCGGCATTGGATTCGGCAAGACGCACCAGCACAACCTGACGCTTCTGGCCAACTGTCACCGCTTCCACGAACTAGCTTCTCCACTGCTGGTCGGCCATTCACGCAAGGGCTTCATCGGCAAGGTGCTTGGCGACAAGGCGGCCGACCGCACCGCCGCCACGGTGGGAGTGGCGTTATCGCTGGCGGCCCAGGGCGTACAGATCATCCGCGTTCACGACGTCAAACCGGTACGTGAGGCGCTTCTGTTGTTCGAGGCGACGGGTGGCCTCGACGGACGCGCGCGGGAACTGGAGTGACCAAGGTGGTTTTGCTCCACGTTCTACCTCTACGCGACAATCTCCAAGATCGGCTTGCCGCGGTCGATATCCAGCCGCTTACGCCCAGGCACTTCGAGCCGCAATGGATCGAGACCTAGTTGGTGGAGCACCGTGGCGTGAATGTCGGTCACATAGTGCGGATCCTCGACGGCGTAGAACCCCAGCTCGTCGGTGGCGCCGTGGGCAACTCCCCCCTTGATTCCACCGCCCGCCAGCCACGCGCAAAAGCCCTGCGGATGATGGTCGCGCCCCGTGCCTTGCGCGGCGGGCGTACGTCCAAACTCGGTGCCCCAAACGACAAGCGTGTCGTCAAGCATCCCGCGGCGTTTGAGGTCCTTGATCAGGCCGGCCATCGGCAGATCGACTTGGGCCGCCAGACCGGTGTGGTTCGACTTGATCTCGCCGTGGGCATCCCAGGCGCCGCCCCCGCCTCCGCCGTGGAAGATTTGCACGAAGCGTACCCCGCGCTCAACCAGCCGGCGCGCGGCGAGGCACAATTGCCCGAACGGACGCGTCGCATCGGAATTGAGCCCGTACAGTCTCCCCGTTTCAACGGTCTCGCGCGCCAGGTCGAGCGTTTCCGGCACGGCGGTCTGCATGCCGAAGGCCAATTCGTACGACTTGATTCTTGCTCGCAGCGAGGCGTCGTCGGGGTAGTCGATTCCTGCCAGCGTGTTGAGCTTGCCTAACAGGCTAAACTCGGCCGCTTGTTCCTCGAGCAGAACGCCGCCGCCGGCCGGCGCGACGAAGGCCAAAGGGGCCGGTCCGCCGACGTTCAACCGCACGCCGGCGTGCTCGGGTCCCAGGTAGCCCGCGCCGTGCGTCCATTCGCCGCCACAGCAATCGCCGGTCGGCACGCCGAGCACGACGTAGTCGGGCAGGTTCTCGTTCAATGAACCCAGCCCGTAGCTGACCCAGGATCCGATCGTTGGGAACGAGCCTTCGCGCGGGTGGCGCCCTGTGTGCCAGGTGAGCTGCGTGCCGTGGTCGTTGTGGATCGTCCAGAGCGAGCGGACGACGGCCAACTCATCGGCGCACTCGCCGACGTTGGCAAACCAATCGCCCACCTCCAGCCCACACTCGCCGTGCTTGCGAACGGGCGTCTGGAGCCCCATCAACTCCTTGCGTTGATAATGGCCGGGGTTGACGCCAACCAGGTTCTTGTTGATCCGTTCCGGGTCGAGGAAGTGCTTGTAGGGCGTATCTTCGATCGACTTCCCGGAATGGACGTTCAATTCCGGCTTGGGATCGAAGCTCTCCAAATGGCTGACGCCGCCGCACAAGAAAATCCAGATTACGTTTTTCGCTTTCGGCGAATGGTGTGGTCCCGACTTGGCGCCCGAGAATGAATCGGCCCGTGCCACTCCGTCCCTGAAAAGCATCGCCCCCAGCGCAAGCCCGGTAAAGCCCATTCCCGTGTCGGCCAGGAACGAGCGGCGCGTGACGCCACGGCAAAAGGGAGGGTGGGAATTTGAAAATATCACGAAGACCTCAATTATGCGGTAGGTATAGGGACGCGGAACATCCGCGGAGCCGCCGCGAGTCGGCGGAGCATGGGAACGAGTTCCTTTTCATAAGTGGCGTTCAGATCATCGGATCGTCACAAAATCATTATGGTTCAACAAGGCATGGATCAGGTTCTCTCTCGCGCGCAGCGCCGGCTCCGCGGACGGCTTGCCGGGGTCGGCGGCGTCGCCGGCCGTGGCCGCGACGCGTTGGGTGTTCGCCGCGAAATACCGCGTCTGGCGATCGATGAACTCGAGGCAGGTCTGTTCTTCCACGGCACTGGCCGGGCGAGCCAGCACCACTTCGAAGCACGCGGCGACGAACGCCGCCGGATCGCCGCCGCACTCGGCGGCCAATTTCCTGGCCAGCAGCCTTGCCTGCACCAACGAAAGCTCGCTGTTGGCCAAGGCCAGCGCTTGCTGCGGGATGACGCTCTCCTTTCGCTCGTAACACTCCGTTACCGCGGCGCAATCGAACATCTTGAGAAACTCCATCTGTTTTTCCTGCGCGTGCCGGAAGTAGATGCTGCGCCGCTTGACTGACAGCCCTTGCTGATAGTCGATGTCGGCGCCGCACATTGCCGGGTCCAATTGCCCGCAAACATGGAGCACTCCGTCACGGACCGCCTCGGCCTCCATTCGTCGCGAAGGAGCACGCCAGAAGTACCGGTTGTCGGGGTCGAGCGCGAGATTCGCGGCGTCGGGAGTCGACGCCATGCGGTAGGTTGCCGAGGTCACGATCAAGCGGTGCAGGTGCTTCATCGACCAGGCGCCGGCCGGGGGAGCAGTGCTCGGCCCCATGAGCTCCGCGGCCAGCCAATCGATCAGCGCGGGGTGGGTTGGCGGTTGCCCATTGGCGCCGAAATCGAACGTACTGGCGACCAGCGGCTTGCCGAAGTGTCTCAACCAGATATGGTTGACTGCCACCCGAGCGGCCAACGGGTTGCGACGGTTGGTGATCCAGCGGGCAAGCGCGGTTCGCCGCCCCGTGCTGGTTGCCGGGTAGACGGGCCCCAAAGACGAGTAGCTCGCCGCCGGTTCGGCGCGGGCCTTGTCGGCGGAGTTGAGCACCGCGCGCGAGTCGGTCAGCGCCTTTTCCGCGTTGGCCACGGCTTGCTTCGACGGTTCATCGTTGGGCTTGAGCGCCGCGTTGGCGGCCGCCAACGCCTGTTCCGCCTTAAGTACCGCGATTTCCGCATTGCAGAACGCCAATTCACGTTCCGCTTTTCCCGCGGCCAAAGACAGTTCGTTGGCGTCCGCCGCGGGCGTAACGGCGTATTTCGCGTTGTCGGCGGCGGTTCGCACTTGGACGAATGCCACGTTCGCTCGCGCCGCGGCCAGCGACTTTTCGGCGAGTACGGAAGCCGATGCGGCTTGAGTCACAATATCGGGCGTTGGCGGCACGGCTTGTTGCGCTTGGGCGAGGGCATTGGCGGCCGTGTCGAGCGCGGATCGGGCGTTGACCGCGTCCGATTCGGCGGCGGCGAGCGTTTCTTGTTGCACGTGGGGCGTCAGCCCTGGGTAATAGGCCATCGCCGGCAGCGGCACCGGCTCGACCTTGAACTCGATCGATCCGAAAACTCGCGGCACGCCGGGCTGCAACGGGTGCTCCTTGTCGGGCTTTCGGTCGTCGCCCCGTTCGAACAGGTACGTGACGGCCGCCGGCTCGGCGTCGAAAACGCGCGCCAGACCATTTTGCGCCGTGTCGGGCTGGCCCGGAATTCGGTCGAGCCGCACGTTGTGCGGCTCGAAAATCGCGCGGAAACGATAGTATTCGTCTTGATCGACCAGGTCATACATGTGGTCGTGGCAGCGGGCGCAACCAAGCGTGACGCCGAGGAACGCCTGGGCCGTGTGCAACACGGTGTCCTGCATCCAGGTCTCGCGGCTGAGCATCTTGTAGTTCCGCGCCAGGTAGCCGGTCGCCCTCAACGCTCCGGGGTCGCCTGAGTGCAGTTCGTCGGCGGCGAGCATGTCGCTGACCATAAGGTCGTAGCCACAGTCGGAGTTGAGCGACTCGACGATCCAATCGCGCCAGCGCCAAATGTGCGGCTGACTGTCGCGGATCTGCTTGCCATCGGTCCAGCCCGCCCAGTCGCTGTATCGCCAGACGTCCATCCAGTGCCTGCCCCAGCGCTCGCCATAGCGCGGACTGGCCAGCAGTTGATCGACGACCCTTTCGTACGCGTCGACCGATGTGTCGCCGAAGAATGCGAGCAGTTCGTCGCGCGTCGGCGGCAGGCCGGTCAGGTCGATGTAGACACGGCGCAGCAGTACGTGCTTGGCCGCGTCGGGGCGTGGTGAAAGTCCGCGTGCCTCGTGCTCGACCGCGATGAATGCGTCGATCGGGTTTCGAACCCAGCCCGCGCGGTGGGTGGTCGGCACAGCAGGTCCAACGACCGGACGGAACGGTTCCCAGCAATAACCGGCTTGCTTTGCGGTGAACTTCCGAATGGTCTCGGCGGCGGCGGCCAGGTCTTCGGCAGTAGGCTTGTCGTGTGCGTTGCCGGGAAAGCACCCCGCCAGGATTTCCACTTCATTCGAAACACCGTCGCCGTCGGCATCTTCGGCGGCGACCGTTCGCAGCCGAGTTTGCATGTCGTTTGGCTGACTGGCCTGCTCAAGCTGGTTGCCCAATTCATTGAGCCGGATGCCGAATGCGTTGTGCGGTGGGAATTCGGCGTCAAATGTGGCGGGGTCAGGCGCCTGCTCACGGGTGAGGTGACAGGTGGTGCAGGCGAAGAGCTTCGGTGCGAGCAAATCGCCGTAATGCCGCTTGAGGCTCTGTTTGTGTGGCGGCCGGGCTTGCGCGCTGGCCGCCACAAGCAGCATCGCCACGACCATTGAGCATCCACGGATCATGATCAGCCTCGGCCTGAAGCCGGCTCCCCAAAGACACCAATCGTCAACATACCCATTGACCAGTGAAACATCAACCACGCTTGATATGTCTCAACCGGTCTGGTCCGGCTTTCTTGTAGGGTGGGACAAGCTCGCCTTGGGCGAGCGACGGCCCACCAACGCGGTAGCGGGCCGCGACCCTCGTTCCCACGCTCCGCCGACCCGCGGCGCGGGTGCCCCGAACGTCTCCGCGGACGCTCTGCGTCCCTACTCTCGTATAGCGTGGTCACTTGGCTGCGATGAATAGCGTGGCGCGTCGGCACCATTCAACCAACGAACGTCGCGACGAACGCGGCTTGAATCGGCGTAAGCTGGTCGAGCGCCGCGCGGTCGATTCGCGTGGTACGATCGAGCACTGCGGCGGGCATGCCGCCGTCGCTGTTTGGAGGCTCGGCGACAAACGTGCAGCCGAAGAGCGATGCGCGGCTGAAGTCGGCCGCGCGCAGGTCGGCCCCGACGAAGTTGGCCCCCTCGACGTCGGCCGACAGGAACGACGCCGTGACGAGGCTGGCCCCTTGGAAATGCGCGTTCGAGAGGTTGGCTCCGTCGAAGCAGGCCCGGTCAAGGCGACAGCCGCGAAAATCGGCGTCGCGCAATAGCGCACGCACCGCGAGCAGCCCTGTGAGATCGTGCCCGCGCGCGTCGAGGCTGCGCAGGTCCCGACCCGAGAAATCGCGGCCGGCCAGCGCGGCCAGCATCTCGGCCTTGCTGAGCCGCGGGGCCATGTAGCGCTCTTCGCGCCATGGGTCGGCGCGATTGTGGTAGCCGGCCGCGCTTTCCCAGTAACCAAGCCGGTCGGTTTCGAGCAGTTCGATCCGCGCCAGCCACTTAAGGCTCTTGTAGAAATAGCGCCGCGGCACGACCGTGCGCACCGGTCCACCGTGCAGTTCGCTTAAAGGCGCTCCTTCTGCCTCCAAGGCCACGAGCGTTTCCAGCGCGAGCGCCTCGTCGAGCGGAAGCGAGGTGCTGTGGCCGCGCGTGCTCTGCGCGACGAAGGAGACGAAGCGTGCGGCGGGGCTGGGCTTGGCGCGTTCGATCAACGTGGCCAGCGGCACTCCGGTAAACGGCACCTCAAGTTTCGTCCATCGCGTGACGCAATGGATATCGACGACTTGCTCGGTGCGCGGGAATGCACTTAGTTCGTCGAGCGTGAACCGGCACGGTCGTTCGACGCACCCCTCGACGGCCACGATCCAGACACCCTCGACGTGGGCCGGCGCGCGTTCTCCGACCTGCGGCCATTTGCCGCGGGCCACCAATTGTTGGCCTGGGGGAAGCGGCTGCGTTTGTGAATTCATGCGGCACGTTCGATCGGGAAGTGGTTGCGACGATTATAACCCAACCCTAACATGGTAGGTGCCTGTTTTGGCGTCACCTGGGAGCTTGGAATGCCATTGATCCAGTTCGGCTGTCCCAACTGCGGGGCCACGGCACAGATCGACGCGTCGATGGCCGGCCGAGAAACGGACTGTCCTGGCTGTGGCAGTCTCGTGCTCCTGCCGGCTGCGCCGCCGGTCTTTGGCGGTCCCCCGCCCATGACCGCCGGCCCACCGCCAGTCGCCGGTCCCGTGCCGCCCGTTGCCTTTGGCGCGCCGCCCGTCGCTTTTGGAGCGCCGCCGGTCATGGGTGGTCCACCGCCGGTGACGAGCCGTCTCCCGCCTGTGACCCTTGCCGCGCCGCCAGGGGTTACCGCTCCGCCCATTGCAGGGTCGCCCCCTCTCGCGCCACCGCCAACGGCGGGCATGGCGCCACCGGTACCCCTTGTCATGCCTTCAGCGGCACGGCCGATCGTGCCACAGACGATGGTTCCGCAGCCGGTGGTGTCGGCGCCCTTGTACGGGGCTCCGGTCGCACCGGCGACGCCGTCGGGTCAAACGCGGCAAGCCGCGCCCGAAGAGAAAAGACCCTTGCGCAGATTGTCGCCCGAGGAGAAAGCCCAGCGCCGGCTTCGCAGCAACATCATAAGCGCCGCGGTGGGGATCGCTCTGTTGTTTGTCGTGCTGGCGCTGCTCTTGAAACTGAGCGGTTGATCAGCTTCATCAACCTGTAGCGCCGAACCGTACCGTCGTCGCTGGTGAATCGGTACTCGGTCAGGCAGCGGAACGGGCTTGGGTCCATGCCCGCATCGTTCAGATCGGCCAGCTTGCAGAGCGTGTGGTTGTAGTGGATGCCGGATCCGTGCAGCGTCTCTGCCAAGAGTAAATGAGTGAAGCCGTCGCCGGCGAGGTGCCGGGCAAGCTCGGCGGCCGAGGTGATGTGCCGGTCGTAGCCGGTCCGCCGTCGATAGACGTTCTCTCGCGCCACGCGAGCGTTGAAATAGAACGCTCGCTGTTCCTGACTCAAAATGCGTACCCCAGGGTCGAGCAGGGCGTTGGCCCAGGCGGCGGCACGGTAGCTCGGCTCTCGGCGCAACAGGAAATCGTCTCGTGATTCCAGCCCCATGCACACCGCCAGGCAAGTCCGGGCGCGCGCAGCGCCCACTGCCGCATAGATGACTAGAACACTGATCGTGAGCGCCGCGGCCAGGCCGGCCGGCACGCGCGGCAGCCGCCGCATTTCGATCCACACCCAGACGATCGGCACAGCAAGCAAGGGAACCAGTGGCAACAAGAACCGAACGTTCTGCCGCAACAACGTCCAGCCGGCCAGGTACACCGCGGAAATCGACAGCAGCGTGCCCAATCCGCGTAGCCGCCTGCAACAAGCCAGGCCTGGTAGCGTCGCCAGGAAGAGCGCACCCAACTGGTGCCCGCGCCCCCCAAAGCGCTCAGGGTGCATCGTCACCTGCCAGGGTGCCGCGAGCAAGGCGCGCAGATCCCGACCCAGGGGCGCCTTGTCGGCCGGGAACGTCGGCGGCGCCTGGTCGCGGGCTAACCCGAATGGATCGGCGGTGGCATGCGCGCCGAGGTACTCGTCGAAGAACGGATAGACGGGATTGCCCGTGTAAAACGCGGCGCGCAGGTACCATAATCCGCTCACGCTCACTGCCACCGTGGCCAGGACCGCCGCTCCCGTCAACCATGTTCGGCGACACGATCGCTGCCGCCATAGGCAGCCCAGCGCGACCACAACCCAAGACAAGGCAAAAAGAATTGCCAGGTGTTTCGTCCCCAGGGCGCCGCCGAGCATCCAGCCCGCCAAAACGAACCAGCGCGGACCGTCGTCGTCGATCGCCCCCCGCCACCAGGCCGCCAGCGCGAGCGTCGTGTAGACCGCCAAGGCGACGTCGTTCAAGGGCGCGGTCATCTGGTTGTTGACTCCTGGCACGAGCAATACAAGGCATCCAACGCACCAACTCCAGGGCCGGCCGAGGATCGGCGTCGCCAGGAGCACGGCCGCCAGCGCCAAAAGCACCCCTAGGCCCCAATGGACCATTTGGGCCGCGACGCCACCGTCGAGTGCCAAGGCCCAGAGGTACCAACATTCGACCAAGAGCGGATTGGCCGAATTGTCGCTGTCCGGAAGGTAAACGAGCGCCTGTTCGAGCAGGAAGCGTTTGGGCAATTCCAGGTGATAGCAGAGTGCGTCGCCGGCCGTGGGGGGCGCCGCGGCTCCGATGAACGAGCCGGCTGCCGCCAGGCCCGCCAGGACAAGCATGCCGCAAGCCAACCAACGAGCAGGCTTCGATCGAAACACGGCGCAGCATGATTCAGGCGCATTGGCCACTTGAGATCGGGCGTAAACTTGCCGGCGCCAGTGCGACCGCGATAGCTCGCCGATGCCCCAAAAGCCCGCCGCGAGCGTCAACGCTCCGATCAACGACTTATAAAGGAGCCCTGCCTGCCCCAGGGCGGCCAGCAGCAGCCCGGCGGCAATCAGTCCGGCGGAGGTGCTCCAGACGCCAACGGACAACGGGTCGTCGTCGCCGACTCGAAGCGCTCGGACCAGGGGCCGGCCGATTCCAAAGGCAGCCACCGCGATCGTCGCGACGGACAAGAAAGACATGAGGGTGGAGAGCATGCAGATTTTGGATTTTAGATTCTGGATTTCGGATTGCGGGAACGCAGCGTCTTGATCGAAGCGACCGTCATCGCGAGAACTTCGTCCATCTCACGCATCAAGTCGCGCAGCCGCGCGGCCGCGACCGAGTTGGCGTCAATCAGGAGTTCCATCCAATAGAGGCTCTCGTCGGCTTCCTCTTCGACGTCGCCAAGCTTCGATATGACATCGGCTGTTGAAACGCCACGACAAGCCGCGCGATAGTTCGCGCCCACGGATGTGCCGCAGCGGAGCAGTTGTCGCCCGATGACCTGACCGGTTTTTGTCTCTGGAAGCGACTCGACAACGCGAATGATTCTGAGCGCCAGTTTTTTCGTTCGATCTTTGAATTCTTTCTCGTTCATGGTTCGACCTCCAATCCTGTTTCTGGGTGCTGACTTCGGACGGCATATTCGCTCGCCGGCCACGACCGCGGACCATCCGCGGCAACTTCTATTTCAACGAAGTGGACAGAGTGTGTGCAACTACTTGCCTCCAATCCAAAATCCAAAACCTAAAATCCAAATTCCAATGGCGAGCAGCATCCAAGCGGCCCAGAGCCATGCCCGCCAGGCCATGCGGCGCGGCGGCCGCGGCTGACCCTCGCCTGTCGGCAGCAATGCAGCCGCGACCACCCGCCTTGCGACGGCGAGCTGGCGCCGGCGAACAAGCGTGTCGCCGTCATCGGGCGGTTTGCGCCACGGGGCGATCATCCGGATTTCCTTGCCGACGAGGAAAAATGGGGGACGATGTCAACGCCCGGCGGGTTGCGGTTCGTGCCGGGTCGCGATTGCAGCACCGCATGAATTGCACGCGACACGGCCAAGGCCGTAAGCCCCGACATGCAGGGATGTTCCATCCAAGGGCAGGTCTGGCGATGACAGGGTGAGCAGGCCACCTCGTGCCGCAACACCACGACCCGCCGGCCCCAGGGCCGCCACTGGTCGACGCGATTGGTACCGCTGAACAGCACCACGGCCGGCGTGCCGACCGCCGCGGCCAGGTGGGCCGGTCCTGAATCGGCGCCGACGAATACGCAGGCGCGCTCGATCAGCGCCGCCGTTTCTACCAGGCTCAACCGGCCGGTCCAGTCGTGAGCGCCGGGCCAGGCCAGCCCGCCGGTGATCGCCGCGGCCCACGCGCGTTCGTCGCCGGCGCCAATCAGCACGACCTTGGCACCATGTTCGACGATGATCCGGCCCAACAGCTCGCGCCAATGCTCCGCTTGCCAGCGCTTGGCCTGCGTGCCGGCGCCGATGTGCAGCACATACAGCGGCTGCGATGGGTCGCCCAGGCCGTCGAGCAAATCGTGGACGCACCGGCGCGCGTCATGCCCGGCGTCGAACCAAGGCTCGCGGCGCAGCAGGTCGGGGTCCGGTTCGACACCTACCTCGGCCAACAGCGCCAAGCGCGACTCGATTTCGGGCCGTCCGGGCACGTAGCGTGCGCGGTCGGTGAGTAGAAAGCCGCCGCCGCCGCAGTCCCACCCCAAGCGGCGACGCGCGCCGGCCAACCAGAGGATCAAAGCCAAGGGGAATTCGCCGCGAACGTCGATGGCCAGGTCGAACCGCTCGCACCGCAGCTTCCAACCCCACCAGAACGTGGCCGCAATCCAACCTGGGCGAAAGCCCCGCGTGAAACGATTGATCCGCGAAACGTGGAGCCGATTGACTTCAGGACAGGCCGCGAACACCTCGTGGTTCCACGGGGCCGCCAGCACTTCGATTCGAGCCCGCGGAAAGCGCCGTCGTAGCGCCGGCAGCACGCCGGCCGTGAGCACCGCGTCGCCCAGGTGGTCGAGCTGGACCAGCAGGATCGACCGCGCGTCGTCTGCTTTCGAGCGAGGGCCCTGCCGTTCCGCGCCGATCGCGCGGCCGATACTCCATAGTTGGCGACCGATGGAATCGATCAGGGCAAAGAGCAATCGCCAGTGGATGCGAACGTAGCGATATCGGCCGGCCGGCTGGCGACGGCGCGGACCCGTCTGCGTACCGCGTCCGGCGCGTTCAAAGGAGCGTTTCATAGGCCTCCCGCGTGGCCAGGGCGGCCGACCGCCACGAATAGTTTCGTCGCGCCAACTCGGCAAGCTCGCGGCTGCGGCCGCTGGTCCGCGCGGCGTCTACGGCCCGGCGCAAGCCGGCCAGGTCGTTTGGCGCAACATATTCCGCGTACACGCCGAAGTACTCCCGGGCGGAGCCGCCCCGTGGCAGCACGAGGGGAACGCCCGACATCGCGGCTTCAATCGCGACGAGGCCAGGGGTTTCGTACCAACTCGGCAGTACCAAGCAGCCGCAGGCCGCGTAGGCGCTGGCCAAAAGCGGGTCGTCGTGCTCCAGCCGGCCGAGGAACCGCACGTGCGGCCCCGCCGCGCGGCGGCAGGCCGCCAGGTAGGCCTCGTGGCCCGGCACAAAGTCGCCGACGATCACGACCGGCACGTCGCCGTCCGCCATCGCCCGAAGCAGGCCAAGCTGGTTCTTGCGCGGTTCGATCCGGCCGGCGCAAAGCACGAAATCGCGGCAACCGACGTGCTTGGCGAAAAGGTCGGGCGAGGCCTCGGCAAATCGGGTGTCCGCGCCGTTGGGAACGACGCGAATCCTGCCGGCCGGCACCGCGAAGTGCCGGCTCAACTGTTCCGCCTCGGCTTGCGAATTCGGCAGCAACAGATCGGCCGCTTGGTAGAGCCCGCGCCGCCACGAGCGGAGCCGGGGGAATGTCGCTCGGATCAGGAATTTTCCACACGCCGCCAGCCGCCGCGCCAAGGGCCAAGGTTCCCGCCAGCAGGAGGCCAGGTCAAACCAGGCGATCGTCGAAAGCGCGACGGGCACCCCTTGCCGGTGCGCGGAGACGATCACGCTCAGGTGTTCCGGCTCACTGCCAAACAAGTGCAGACAATCGTAATCCGCCAGACGTTCTTCCCACGGCCGCCAGTGCCGGGCTTCGATTCCGACCTCGCCGAGAGCCTTGGCCAAGGCCGACATTTGCATTTCACCGCCGCCGGGCGCCTCCATAGCGGTCAGTTTGCCGGCAAGCAAGATCCGCGCCGCGCCCGAGACACGTGTACGGAACGCCCTCTCCCGGCACACTGGGATTCCGTGAAGCGGGTATGAACGTCGGCTCGCGCGAAACGGAATCCCGGCGCGCCGGGAGAAGGCGTTCCCGAAAGTATCGGTTTGTAGCGAATTATCGATCGTCAATGGTTTCGACGATTCGTCCATCGTTCAATCCTTGATGCGTCGCAGCGTCCGTTTGGCCCAGTGGCGCAACGTGTCGGCGCCGATCTCTTCGATCGGCGTGACGCGTTCCCAATCGAGGTAGGTTCGCATGCGCTCACGCCAGCCTTCGTTCGGAACCGGCTTCGGCGCAGGTCGCGACCGGTTGAATGGCCGCCGTTCGAAGGCCAGGGCGCTGGGTGTGAATGTCGTTATTGGCTGATCGAGCGGCAGTGTGGCCACCGTTTCGCCGCGCCAAACCTCGGCCGCCATTGGGTACGATGTACCAAGTCCTTCCGCATGGACGGTCCATCGGTAACTTTCTTGTACGACGCTCAGCTTCGCGCCGGCCCGCGCTCGCCACCAGGCCGCCCACTCGGCCAAAGTCGTTCGCCAGACACCGTGGAGCCGGGCCACCGACTGGAGAATGCCGGCAAGGACGTGTGGGTAGCGGCCGAGCCGGCCCGTCGGATGACCGTAGAGCAGTATCGGTTCGCCGGCGAGGGAGGCCTCTCTCGCAAATTCCTGGAAGTGGGTAAGCGTGATCTCCGCCGCCGCGGCCGGGCTCGTGGGGCAGGTTTCCAACCTGCCATAAAAGCCCGGTATGGCAGGTTGGAAACCTGCCCCACGTTCTAGCGCCGCCTCCATGCAAACTCCCAAGCAAATCGGATGGATTGGGATTTGCAACACGTCGCCGAGGAAGAACGGCAACTCGTCGTAGGCCAGGCCGAATTCGGAGCTGTGGCCGACACCCAATTCCGACAACGCGGCGCGCAGAGCGCGGTTGAATCGACCGTGCGGCGCGGCGAAACCTACCGGTTCGACTCCTTCATTGCGCAGCGCCTCGATGCCACGGCGGATGTTTCGCCGGTTGTCGGCCGCGTCGCGGAAAGTATGGTGCAGGAAGCCGTGAGATCCGATGTGTTGGCCTCGCAGCCGCGCCAGCTCGTCGCGGCGGCCGACGAAGTCGGCGGCGCAAACGTAATGGCTGATGGCCGCTTCGTGGCCAATCGTCGCGTCGAGCGTGGCGGCGAAATCGTGGTCGTCGTAGTCGTCGTGGTCGATGCGAAAATTGAACACGCTACGGTACGGAAACGGATAGGCCGACACTTGCAACCAGGTGCCGCCGGCGCCCTCGACCATGGCGCGAAGATCCGCAAGGAGTCGCTTGCGAATGCGGAACTTGTCCACCCGCGCGACGGACTCTTGGACACGGAGTCGCCCGATTTGCCATTCACAACGGCAGGAAAGCTCGTTTTCGAGAGCTGAGAACGGATCCTCGTCGAAAGAGGCGCGCAAACGATCGACGTCGATCGCGATTTGTCCATCGGCGATGACCAGATTCTGCGCGCCACGCGAATCGAACAAGACGAATCGCCCTTCGGTCGGCGCTGAGTGTTGATCGCGGCAAGGCACTCCCGCTTGCGCCAAGGCGCGCCGCAGCCCATCGGGCACCAGGCCCAGCACGAGAGGCAGCAACGGTAGCTGGTCAGGCATTGGTAGGGGTTCCGTCCCGTTTCGCCCACGCCTTCCGGTGCGTTTCGGCCATGACCCATTCCGACAGCCCGCTTAGAAGACAAAACGCCCACCCTTCAGGCCCGTCGAGGATGCCGTGCTTCCAGATCAGTCGTCGGAAAACTTCGCGGGCCGGGTTCAACCAAGGGTCGCGGCGTCGTGGGGGCCGCGATTCGGCCAATCGCGCGCCGGCGGCAAGCGTCGTGTAACGGTGCATCTTCGTTAGGAACGCGGCCAGGTCCGGAAGCGGATCGTGGTCGAGCCAGTGTCGCAGTTGGCCGATCGGTCCGGGCGCCTCGAGCGTTTCGTGGACTTCACCCACCCAGCGGGCGAGCCGACGGCGCGCCAGACGCACCTGGCGATCACCCTGGGTGCCTGAATACCGCAACGGGCGGCCGAAAATCGTGCTGCGGATCCGCGCGCGAAAAGCGTTTTCGCGGCAGTGCGGAAGGCGGCGACGGATTTCGGCCACCATCGCTGGCGTCGGCCGTTCGTCGGCGTCGAGCGAAAGCACCCAGTCGCCCGTGGCCAGCGAAAGGGCATGGTTCTGCTGCCGGCAAAAATCGTCGAAGGGCCTCTCGTAGACGCGCGCGCCGTTCGACCGCGCGATCGCCGCCGTCGCGTCGGTCGAGCCGCCGTCGACGATCACGATCTCGTCGGGCCAGGTCAACGTCGCGAGCAGGCCGGGCAGGTTTCGCTCTTCGTTCCGCGCGATGATGGTCACACTGAGCGTCGGACGAGTCATGGGCGCGTGCCGATTTTGGAATTGGGAAATTGGAACTTGGATTCGATGACCGAGGAGGATAGGTTGCGCTGAGAAACGTCGCGACTCGCCGATTCGCGGGCCAGTCGGCGCGGATCGAAACGCCGAAAGAACTCGCGTTCCCGTTTCAACGAGCGTCGTGGCTTGTAGTCGCGTTGCCAAAGCTGCCGCAACCGTGCGAGCGCGTGGAGAAATGCCCGCGTGAACGGAAATCGTAGGTTGCGCGGCGTAAACGGCGCGCGGAGCCAGTCGAAAGCGAAGCGAGCGGGAAGCGCCAGCAAGTGCCGCGCAACGTGCCACGGCTGCCGTAGGTTTTTCCACTGGAACAAGAGCGTGTTGCGCAGCGCCAGCGCCTGCGAGCCGCTCGGTCCATGGGCCGCGTCGAAACTCACCTGCCCCTTGTGGTAGGCGACCGCTTCCGGCACGTAGCGCGCGACGTAGCCGGCCATGTAGCCACGAAAGGCAAAATCGAGGTCTTCCAGTCGGCCGGGCAGGTACAGCGGATCGAAACCATCTAACTCCAGGAAGATGCGGCGATCGACGGCCAACACCGGCCCGGCCGCGGCCGTAAGTCCAGCCTGGTGCCGCGAACGTTGGCAGCCTGCAAAATCGATTACCGTATGCGTCAGTCCCCAGCGCCATTCGACCGCGGCTTGCAACCCCTCATGGGTTGCGCCGTCGAACAGCCAGCAAAGGGGCGCCGTCATGAAACAGGCCGCTCGGGCGCCGCCCGATTGGCCGTATGGTTCGAGTAGTGGTTCGACTAAGGGGTCGATGCAGTCGTCGGCCAATTTGATGTCGTTGTTCAAGAGCACGGCCACCGGGCCCGCCAGGCCCGCCAGCACTTCGTTGAACGAACAAAGGCCGTGATTTGGCCGCTCGATCACGCGTACATTGGCAAAAGTGGATCGCAACCACGACACGGAGTCGTCCCACGAGCCATTGTCGACGACGGTCACCTCGCATTCGTGTCGCGACATGGCCGCCGCGTGGATGAGCGACGGAAGACATTCGGCCAACAGTTCGCGGCCGTTGAAATTCAAGACGACGAGGTGGATGGTCATCATGACCCTTCGATCGCGTAAGACTCGTCCATGAGCAATTTGACGAGTCAGTATCCCGATCTGTCAAAAGGGGTCAAGACGAGCAAGCCGCAACGAGAAATGCGGGGATGAAAGCGGGATGGGACGAGAGGAATCTAACGCTTGTCAGGACAATAGTTTGCGACAAAACGGAGCCACCACGCAGCCGCCAAAATGCTTGGGATGGGGCCGACAGCGATGGTTTCCACTGGGATCGCCCTTTCCCGGCGCGCCGGGTTTACGTGAGTTGAGTGCCGACGTCGTGTCCGTCGCGACGCAAAGCCACGGGGACGTTCATTACGGAAGCACGTGGAATCCTGGCCTTTTTACGGATTTACGGATAGTTGCCAATAAATAGTTTGCTTGTCATCGTGCCGGACATTACGCTAGGCAGGTCACGGGAAGGCGTTTCTGTTCGATCACGGGGACCACCAGTACGTTGGGAGACGGCAATGGCCAAAAAGAAGACCTCGAAAAAGAAGAAAATGACAAAGAAGGCCGCGAAGAAAAAGGTGGTCAAGAAGAAGCTACCAGCGAAGAAGCTCGCCAAGAAGGTCTCGAAGAAAAAGGCCAAGGTGGCCAAGTCGGCCCCCAAGAAAAAGGCCGCGATCAAGCGCAAGTCGCCACCCGTGACGCTGTTGGCCAGTGCAGCACCACCTCCCGCGCCGCCTGCGTGGGCGGTTCCCCATCCTTCGCCGGCGCCAAGCTGGGCCGAGCCACCTGGCACACCGGCGGACGAGACACCCCCGTCGCCGCCGGGCGGAATGTGGGGCTGAAAGCCTTAGCTTCAATCCGCGTCAGCCTCAATCCGCGTCAGCCTCAATCCGCGTCAAACACGCCGTCGACGGTGATGGTAAACCCCGGTAACACGACCGATCTTGCCGTTTCACCACGCCGGTAGGTGCCGGCTTCAATGTACGCGTCGCCTTGCAGTCGTAGCACAGTGATGGTTTGGTCCTGCGGGTTGACGATCCAGTATTCGGGGATATGAGCGTCGGCATAGTCGCCCCGCTTGTCAACGAGGTCCCGTTCCGGTTTGTCTTCGCTGACAACTTCCAGCGCCAGGTCGGCGCCGAGCCAGAAGCGGTTTTGCCGGCGCGGGTCGGTGGCCGAAAGTAGCATCAGTAGATCGGGCTCACGAAACTTGCGCGGCCGAATTCGCAGCCGTAACGGTGTGAACTGCAGTTTGCCGCCGCGGGGCTTGACGAATTCGAGAAACGCCAGGAAAAGGAACTGCAATATGCTCTGATGTTTGTCCGTAGGCATGGGCAGCACTTCCAGGAAGCCGTCGGTAAACTCAATCAACCGGTTCCTGTGATCGGTCAAAACCAGGTATTCCTCCTCGCTCCACCGTCCTTGGGGTGGGAGGATGTCCTCGAGCAGATCCTTCCATTCCTGGAGGGAGGGAACTTCGGTTGCAAGTTCCGACGCTGTGGCCATGGTTGTCACCTCGGGAATCGGCGTTCATGATTTTCCCGCGTTCAATATGATCGGAATTGCCGGTTTTTGCCAGACCAGACGCGGAAGTTCTTGGCCCGGATCTTGCAATGAGCGAGGGGGTGGATTTTCGCCGCCCGTTTTGTTAACCTCACAGACTTCATCAGGTGCAAGATCCTCTTACGGTCGAAAGCAGAAAGCGGTCGAGATGAAGCAGGCGATTGCCGGAGTGTCACCGCCCGGGCAGGGCGAAATGACGATCATGACCGTCTGGCCCACGTTGGGCGCCAGATCGGAGGGGAGGATGTTCGGCCGTCTGTACCTTTTGAAGCCGGGCGTGACGCTTTGCGGAGTGCCTGTGACCGTCGGCCGTTTGATCGCCCTGCTCTCGATCCCCCTGATCCTTCCCCTCTACTTCTTCATGTTGCTGCCCTGTTTCATCTTTCTGCCCAAGATGGGACCGGTCCCGCGAATCTACGTGTCGAATCCCTGGTGTCGGCGCTATCGGCTGACCAACCGCCGGGTAGTCATCGAGCACGGGACGTCGGGCACGGTCTTTGGCGAGGTCTCGCTCGACCAGTTCGACGTGATCGAAGTGGAAGTCCTGCCGGGCCAGCAGTGGTACCCGTGCGGAGATTTGATCTTTTTCAACGGCAAGGTCGAAACCTTCCGGTTGTCGGGCGTGTCGCGCCCGGAAACGTTCAGGCAAACCTGCCTTAAGGCCCAGCGCTCGCACTCAGGCGTGCGGCGCGCCCTCGATCGCGAGCCAGTCGGCGCTTAGCGGGGCGGATATCCGACCTGCCATAAGCTGGTTTTCGGCAGTTCGTAG
>DATLQY010001105.1:0-6533 GCA_035534975.1 Pirellulales bacterium | reverse complement strand
ATCGGCAACGTCTATTACGTCGGCTCGAAGAACCTGGCGAGCTACCTCGTCACGACGCCGGAGGGGCACATCCTGATCAACAGCGGTTTCGAGCAGACCGTGCCGCTGATCGGCGCCTCGATCGAATCGCTCGGTTTCAAGGTGCGCGACGTCAAGATTCTATTGGAAAGCCATGCCCACTCCGACCACGTCGCCGGCCATGCCCGCGCGCAACAGATGACGGGCGCCAAGGTATACGTGATGCGCGGCGACGACGAAGTGATTGCCTCGGGAGGCGAGGGTCAGTACCTGTACACCGACAGCCGCTGGACGCCCTGCAAGGTCGACCGCGTGCTCAACGACGGCGACAAAGTCACGCTCGGCGACGTGACCTTGGTGGCGCGCCGGACACCGGGCCACACCCGCGGATGCACGACGTTTACATGGCGCGTCGCCGACGGCGGCAAGGACTACGACGTGGTCGTCATCGGCAGCCCCAACGTCAACCCTGGATATCGACTGGTCGATAACGACGACTACCCCGAGATCGCCGACGATTTCGCCAGGTGCTTCGAAATCCTGAAAGAACTCCCCTGCGACATTTTCCTCGGCGCGCACGGCGAGTACTACGGCATGGCCGCGAAGCACGAACGGGCCGCGCGAAAGCCCGAGAAGAACCCGTTCATCGACCCCGAAGGCTACCAGAAGTACGTCGAACAGAAAGAGAGAGCTTTCCGCAAGACGCTGGCCGACCAAAGAGGGGCGAAAGCACCGGAAGGCGACACGTCCGCCGCGGCGCAGATTCAGGATGAAGTCGTAGGTTACCTCGATGCGATTCGAAACGACCTGGTGGCTGTAAATCAGGAGATCTGGGGCTTCGCCGAATTGGGACTGGAAGAGCATCGTTCGGCCGCGCGCCTGAAAGGCGTGCTCGAAAAGGCAGGCTTCACCGTCAAAGAGAGGGTGAGCGGCATGCGCACGGCTTTCGTGGCGGAGTACGGCTCAGGCAAGCCGGTGATCGGCATCCTTGCGGAGTACGATGCTTTGCCGGAACTTTCGCAGGAACCGGTCGGCGTTCGCCGGCCAGCCGAGGGCCGCTCGACGGGCCACGGTTGCGGGCATTGCGCTTTGGGAACCGCCGCGGTCGGGGCCGCATTGGCCGTCAAACATGTGTATGACGAACGCAAGTTGAAAGGCACCATTCGAATCTACGGAACCCCCGCCGAGGAGACACTAATCGGCAAGGTTTACATGACTTTGGACGGGCAATTCAGCGACCTCGACGCTTGCCTGCACTGGCACCCCGGCACGCGCAATCGAGCCTATTACGGATCGTCGAAAGCGATGATTTCGGCCAAGTTCACGTTTACCGGGTTGCCGGCCCATGCTTCCGTCAGTCCCGACAAGGGCCGCAGCGCGCTCGACGGAGTCGAGCTGATGAACGTCGGCTCGAACTACATGCGCGAGCACATCAAGGAAACCAGTCGCATCCACCACGTCATCACCAACGGCGGCGCCCAGCCCAATGTCGTGCCGGCGACGGCGCAGGTCTGGTACTACGTGCGGGCCAACTCGCACCAAGACGCCGCCGCCCATTTCGACTGGCTGACCCAGATTGCGGAAGGCGCCGCCAAGATGAGCCGGACCAAAGTCGAGGCGCGAGTCGACACTGATTGCCACGAGATCATACCGAACCTGCCGCTGTCGAAGCTGATATTCGAAAATTTCAAGCGCGTGGGGCCGCCCGCCTTCGACCAGGCCGATCTTGACCTGGCACGTGAATTACAAACCGCGCTTCGCGCGGACGTCGGATTGAAGGACTCCAAGCCGCTTGAAGACACCATCGAAGAACTGCCCGCCAATCCCGATCAAGATCCCGGTTCAACCGACGTCGGCGACATCAGTTGGCACGTCCCAACCGGTGGACTCTCGACCGCCTGTTTCGCGGCCGAGAGCCCGGGACACAGTTGGCAGAACGTGGCGGCGATCGGTTCGCCCATCGGCCACAAGGGCATGATGGTCGCCGCCAAGGTGCTCGCGCTGAGCGCCGTCGATCTGCTCGATAGCGCGCGACTGATCGAAGAGGCGAAGGCCGATTTTCAGATGAGGACGAAGGACCGCAAGTACACGACCCTGATCCCCGGCGACCAGAAGGCCCCAGAGGCGATTCGCTAGACGCCCTTGAACTGCACGCGGCCTTGTGCCGCAACCATATAAGGCTCTTCGCCTGTTATACTTCACGCGGTCGAGAATGAGACATTCACGGTGGCTTGGGCAGGCCTGGCCTGCGCAAAATCGGGGTAAATCCGATCGAATGGCCCCATACTTTTGATCCTGATTCTGTTCCGCCGACGCCCGGTGATTCCAGAAGATGCCACCGGCTTGCCCGGTGGAGTTTCACGTTGTCAGCTACAAACGGCCGCCACCAAAATCCCCCGATTACCCGGCCGCTGCCTTTGGCAGCGGCCGGGCAATCAGGGTACGACGACAGTGACGGAGACCGCCTTTGAGTAGCTGCCATCGTCACGCACCACCGGGCAAGCCGGTGGCATGCCATGCTGCGCGCCGTGGCGGAATAAAACCGCTTTCTCGCCGGGGCATCGCTTACGCTCTGCCACCAGCCACCACTCGTGACAAAATGTCTCATCGCCAGCCGCGTGAAGTCTAAAGCAACAGCTCGAAGTAAATGAGCGGGGTCTTTCGGTACGTGGCTCGCCCCACTTCCTGGAAGCCGCACTTCGCGTAAAACTCGCCCGCACCTCCCGCCAAATCGTACGCATCAAGCCGAAGGGCGTCGGCCGGCCAGGCGCGCGCGATGCGCCGCGCGTCGTCGAGCATGGCGCGACCGATGCCGTGGCGTTGCAGCGCGGGCTCGACCGCCATGCCGGTCAGGTAGAGGGGGCGGCGACAATCGCTGAAGTACGACTTGTCAATGGCCCACGGTTTTTTCGTGGCAAGCTGAAGAGTCGCGATGATTTTCGCGCCTCTTCGCGCGACAAAGACGTGCGAAGTTCGTAGCGAGTACAACACGCCTTTCTCGGACGACTTCGAAGACCAGTGGCCATGGCCGAAATCGACGGTCAGGCGTTCCGCCACGGCCGTCCGCAGCTTCGCCAGCGCCGGCGCGTCTGCCGTCGTTGCTTCTTTGAGGGTGAGGTTCATTCGAACCAGTGCGCAAGAAGGAAGTCTGCCGGATTATCATCGGACGCCCATCGTCTGGCAATCTCAACTCACGATGTCTTAGGGCGGTCTCCATCTGTGGCTCTTGATTTTCGCTCCTTGGTGAGCAAAACTGGCGCTCTGTCGGCTTGGCTTCGATGGGTAGCCGAAGTCGTGTGACTTCGGATCGGAATTCTCACGAATTCCACTACCACCGATCGGGAGACGATTCACATAACACCATGTACTGACTCATGCACGCATATCGAAAATACCTGTTGGCGTTCGCGCTCTTGGCCTCGATTGGCCTTTTGTCGCCCGTGCGCGCGGACGACTCCGCGGCCGATGAGACGCTCACCGCCGCCGTCGCGCCGTTCGTCGAGAGCAACTCGCTGGCAGGCGCCGTATTGCTGGTGGCCGACAAAGAGCACGTGTTGAGCTTGACGGCGGCGGGCTACACCGACGTCGCTGCCGGCAAACCGATGCCGACCGACGCGTTGTTCTGGATTGCTTCCCAGTCGAAGCCGATCACGGCCACCGCGCTGATGATCCTGGTCGATGAAGGCGAAGTCGCCCTGGACGACCCGGTCGAGAAGTTCCTGCCGGAATTCAAGGAACTGTGGCTGACGGTCGAGGACGACGATGAGCACGTGCTGCTCAAGAAACCCAAGCACCCGATCACCGTCCGCAATGTTCTCAGCCACACCAGCGGCATGCCCTTCAAGTCGCTGATGGAGCAGCCGACGCTCGACCTGTTGCCGCTGCGCGACGCGGCGCGCAGCTACGCCATGACGCCCTTGCAATTCGAGCCCGACACGAAGTTCTGGTACAGCAACGCCGGCATCAACACGGCGGGGCGGATCATCGAAGTGGTCAGCGGTATGGCCTACGAAGATTTCCTCGACCAACGGTTGTTCGAACCGTTGGGAATGAACGATACGACCTTCTGGCCCAACGAACGGCAACTCCAGCGCCTGGCCAAGCCGTACAAGCCCAACGCCGACAAGAACGGGCTTGAGGAGACGACGATCACCCAATTGAGGTACCCGCTCGACGACCGCCGGCGGCAGCCGATGCCGGCCGGCGGCCTGTTTTCGACCGCGGCCGACGTGGGGCGCTTCTGCCGGATGGTGCTGCGCGGCGGCGAGCTCGACGGCCGACGCTATCTCTCCGAGTCGGCCGTGGCGCAGATGACCAGCAAGCAGACGGGCGATTCGATCAAGGACGGGTACGGGCTGGGATGGTCGACGGGCGGAGGGAGCTTTGGCCACGGAGGCGCCTACTCGACCAATATGACGATCGACGCCAAGCGAGGGCGGATCACCGTGTACATGGTGCAGCACGCCGGCTTTCCCGGCAACGGCGGCGAGGCCCTGGGGGCCTTCCGCAAAGCCGCCGACGAACTTTGAGGCGGTTACGGAGGTGATCCACAGATTATGCAGATTTCACGGTTTTTTTTCGAGGTGGCCGAACCGTGGCGCCGATTCCGGTCGACGACCATGATCACCCTTCTGTAAATCTATGAAATCTGTGCCATCTGTGGATTAAAAAAGCATTCGTCGATGGCGTAACTGGTCGTGTTAACCGTCGTTCTGTACGAATTCGTGCAGCCGGCCCATCTCGTAATTGCTGCCGACGAACAGGGGAGTTCGCTGGTGCAGGTCGCGGGGAGCGATGTCGAGAATACGCTGCCGGCCATCGCTGGCCTGGCCGCCGGCTTGCTCGGCCAGAAAGGCGATCGGGTTGGCCTCGTACAACAGGCGCAGCTTCCCTTGAGGATAGCGCACGGTGGCTGGGTAGAGAAAGATACCCCCTTTGAGCATGGTGCGGTGAAAGTCGGCGACGAGGGAGCCGATGTAGCGCGACGTGTAACTGGTGCCGTCCTGGCCACTCTTGAGCCAGTGTAGATAACGGCGGCAATAGGGCGGGAAACTGTCGGCGTTGGCCTCATTCACCGAGTAGATTCCGCCACGCTCCGGCATCTTCACATCGGGATGGCTGAGTACGAAGGCGCCGATCGAGAGATCGAGCGTGAAACCATGCACGCCAAACCCTGTGGTGTAGACGAGCATCGTCGAGGAGCCGTAGAGCACGTAGCCCGCCGCCACTTGCTTGTGGCCAGCTTGCAGCACGTCGGCGGCGGGCGTGGTGCCGCGGTCCTGGTCGCGGCGGAAGATCGAGAAGATCGTGCCGACGCCGACATTGAGGTCGATGTTGCTCGAACCATCGAGCGGGTCGAAAATCACGATGTACTCGCCGTCGTCGGGATTTTCGAGCACGACCACCGGCTCCTCGTTCTCCTCCGAAGCCAACACGCCGACATTGCCGCGGTTGCCCAAGGCGTGCAGCAGCGCCTCATTGGCGAAGACGTCCAGCCGCTGTTGCACCTCGCCCTGCACGTTCACCTGGTCGGTCGCCCCCCGCACTCCGCTCAGCCCGGCACGGCGGACCTGTGCCGCGACGACCTTGGCCGCCAGCGTGATGCCGCACAAGAGCCAGGAAAAGTCGCCCGAGGCCCGCGGATGCCGTTGCCGTTGCTGGTCGAGAATGTACTGCGCGGCGGTGATCGGGCTGTGGAGCATGCGGATTCGCTGACGTTGGTTGAGCATGTGGACCGTTCGACGGTCTGACGGAGTCGATCTTAGCCGCGGGATTTGCCCGCGGCAAGCGCGGCGCGCCGCTTCGCGGTGGTGGATTGGCTATGCCTTCTCGTTGCGCAGCAACGAGAAGGCCAAAAAAGCGGAGCGAAGAAAACCGATCTCCGATATCCCCTCGCCAGCGAGCAAGCCGCGTAGCGGCGGTCTATTCAACTGCGCCACCCTGAGACCCGGTGTTGGCGTTGCCGAAGGTGCAGGCGGGGGATTCGGAGTCGGTTCTCGTCGCGTAGCGCGGCTCCCCGCCGGTTGCGCTCCGCGTCCCTGTGTCGAGCGAGTCGAGCTCGATTTGCAGGAGGATGGGGTGCATGTCTACTTCTCGGCCGCGTGAAGTGTAAATTCACTGGGAGCGAGGTCGCACTTGTATTATTCGCGAAAAACTCGACAATCAGCACCAAACGCCGGGTGTTTCCGCCAAGAGGTACTTGAATGCTGAGTGAATCGGATTCGCCTCCGTTCGTGGAGAATGGGGAGAAGGTACAACAGCCATCCTCCATCCCCTTGGCGAGCGCGGAAAGCTCCGCGACTCCAACGAAGCGCCGGCGCCGCTGGACGCGGATGTCGAGACTGGTTGCGGCTGTGCTGTTGGCGTACCTGGCCGTGGCCTACGTCGCCATGCCGGACTTTTGGCTGCGCTATGCCCGTCGGCATCCGTCGATGGAGGACATCCCTGGTGTTACGCATACCGCGACTGGGATGCCCGGCGACCCGCTCAACGTGGCGCTGATCGGCACGAAAGCC